>CBHXZU010000523.1:0-4921 GCA_966125105.1 uncultured Prosthecobacter sp. | reverse complement strand
AAGAACCAAGAACCAAGAACCAAGAACCAAGAACCAAGAACCAAGAACCAAGAACCAAGAACTAAAAAGATATGAACCAAATCGTTAAAAACCGCTTCGAGATGTATGTCGGAGTCAATCTCTTCGGCGGCAAACCGGGACTCCCGGCCAATGCGCGCGCCACCGTGCTCTTTGGCCTCAACCAAACCGTGGTCACCAACATGGCCGACGCCGGCGCCGCCCAGGAAGAAGGCCGGGGCATCTTCCAAGGCGCCACCGCGGACCGGGTTCGCCTCGGCGCCGACCTCCGCATCCTCGTGCGCAAGGCCGCGGGCATCGCCCGGATCCTCGATCCCGCAACGTTTCCCGAAGTCCGTCAACAAGTGCGTGGACCGCGTTCCAGCTCCTACCAGGCGCTGATCGCATCCGCTGCGGCCATCAAAACCGCGGTCACTCCCGCGGCCGTCAAAGCAGCCTTTGTGGAGCGCGGCATGGCCGCAGACTTCGATACCGAGCTGGAAGACCTCTCGGAATCACTCCAGGAAGCCACGGCGCGCAAGGGCCTCGGCCGGAGCACGCGGGTGGGCGGAACCGTTGGCCTGCTCGCGGAATCCCGCCGCGGACTGGCGATCGTCCGTGAACTCGACGCGATCATGGACGTGATCCTCGCGGACAACCCTGTGCTGCTCACCGAGTGGAAGACCGTTTCGCATGTGCGGCGGGCACCGCAGCGCGCGGCCCAGCCTGGCGAAGGCAGCGGCTCCGGAAGCGATCCTCTCACCGGCGGCAGCGGACCAACGGCGCCATCCGGCAGCTAAAGTCCTCGGTCACCGCGACCGCCCACGGGACCGCCAAGCGCTGCCCCACTGCCATTCAGTTAGCAGGCGACGCAAAAAAGAGAGTCATCCTGAACGAAGCGGCGAGGAACGAGCTGCGCAGTGAAGGACCCCGGGCCACTTCCCATGGACGCGTTACCGCGGGGAGACCTTGAAATTAATGCTTCTCTCGCGAGTGGCTCGGGGTCGGTGACCGTTTAACTTTATACTAAGTCAGACGGCCTCCGCGTCGCTCCGATTCTCCTCGTTACACTCGGTCAGAATCACAGTCTTTTTGACCTGCCGGTTTTCCTTAACTTAATGGCAGTGAGGCAGCGCCCCAGGCGCTGTCCTGTCTCACGTAACTGGGACATACGCCGCATCCGAATTCGAAGCGCCGCGGGGCGGAGGATGCATTTGCCTTGGTAGTTGGCAGAGTTTGCAAGGCCATCTACGCTCCGCTCCGGTTCGCCCGTGGCGTTTTTCGATACCGGGCAGGAGTATTCGCATGGGTCGCTGCGCGCGTGAAATGGATATGCTGTTAAGGCACGTCGGCGGTGCTCATAGATCTTGCGTCGGGCATCCTAGGGATCGACGATGCGATCGTGAGCTATCTCCTCCGGCTCTTTCTCCTCGTCGTTGGAGTTTCGCTCTCCAGCCACGGAAGTGACGTCGATTCTTCGGAGCGAGTCGGTGACCTTGGCGATCTCCCATACTACCTGGAGTTCCGGGATGGCGCGACGAGTCACGTTCTCGACTATGGAGCAATGCAGGAAGGCCTGGTTCCGTTGTATGTCGTAAACGCCTCTTCCAAGCCGGTGCTTCACACACTCTATTCGATGCTCTTCCGCGAGGCGCTCGGAGAGGACGGTACCTGGCGCCGCTCCACGCCCTATGTCATTCCGTCCTGTGGAGTGGGATTGGACCGAACGGTTAGCATCCCACCGAATGGATTCTTTCGGACCTTCCGCCAGCCGAACGATCCCAAGGGAGTTCGGATGAAAGTGCGCTATCGCGAGGGCGATGCGATCACCAACGTTGGGGAAGGCATTGTGGATCCGGAGGCAATTCGGCTTAGTCGGTTCGATTGGCTTGCGATTCAAACTGCGCCGCTCGAGGACCTGGCGCCCATTGCCACCGGTGAGATCGATGTCGGCGTTCACGGCGAAATGCGAGTTCGCGCGATCGAGAGGCTGGGGGAGTTCGTCGACGACCCGAGACGCATTACGGTCCTGAAATCCGTGCTTCGCATTGCGCTCAAGAAGGGAGATTACGAGATTTACGCGCTCGCTTTGGACCGACTCACCGTGCCCTGCCTGCCTTCGTGGAAGCAGGAGGACTTCTGGCAATTCGCGAAAAAGGGAATCACGGGCGAAGATCGTCGCAGGGACATGGTGCACTACCTGGCGCTGTTCAACGCCCCCTATTTCCCCGAGCGGAAGCGCGTCCTGCTTCAGGGAATTCTCGAAGACACTCGTCATCCGCTTTTCAAATGGGCACTCCAGCAATCGCCTGATGCCGAATGGAAGAGGTCGCTGCTGGAAAAGGTCATCGCCAATCCGCGGCATCCGCTACTGGAGTGGGCGCTATCGGAGTTTCCGCGGGTGGCCGGGAATGCGCCTGCCGTCGCGATGGTGGAGCGAGTGCTCGCCTCTCCAAAATATGGGGAGCCGATCAAGGAACACGCGCGTGCCTTGCAGGATTTGTTGCTGGAGAATCCTTACCTCGCGCTCCTCGCGCGGCCCAGTGAGCCTGACGCGCTCGGGCGAAAGACAATTTCTATCACTGCGATGAACGCTTCGGATGAGCAGCTGGAACTCCGTGCAAAGAATCCGTTCGAGCTTTTGCAAATCACCGTCGCCTATCCAGATGGACGCGAGCTGCCGCGCATCGCAAAAGTGCCGCCAAAGCTGACAGAGGAAGGCCCGATCCTGCTCCCACCTCGCGATGTCTTCACTTTCCCCGACGTGCACTGGTGGGACTTCGTCGACACCAGGAACGTCCCGCCAAACACCGAACTGCGCCTCACCGTCTCGTTGCAAACACCCGGCTTCTGGAAACGTCCTGCCAGGATCGGCCCAGTCACGCTTCCCGCCGCCAGCGTCAATGCAGCCCGCGATTATCAGCGGGCCGAAGGGGTTCGGTAGGATTCGCGAGACCAAAGTGGCAGAGCCGGCCCGACTTCTCATCACACGGTCCAATAACGCTCCAACATCGGTCCGAAACGTGGGACGGACTCCACGGGTTGATTCGGTTCTGGGGGGTCCGTTAGGAGTGCCTCGGCCCGCATTTCAAAGAAAACGCTAGATTCTTTTCAAAAACATCTTGCGGCGTTTCAGTTTATCCCTTTAACTCCGCGTCCCTTTTTCCCGCGCTCTGGCGTTATGCGCATCGCGGTTCCAGCGAAGGGCTCGCTTAAGCGACGCCCGACACTGAGGACCCTGATGGCGTCGCTGGAACACGGGAAAAATGGAAAAGTGACGCGAAAGCGAAAATGCGCTTGCCAATCTCGGCGAGACTAATAGTTTCCGCGCCCCTTCGCCGCAGGTGGCTCATTCCAAACCGCGGTGGGGAGTTGTCCAAGTCTAGCACGTGGATGGCGAGGAGCCGACTCCGGTCGACTCAAAGTGGAATGAATCGAAACCAAGTTTTCCGATGCCAACGATCAACCAGCTCGTCCGTAAAGGACGCTCCAAGGTAAAATACAAGAGCAAGTCGCCCGCTCTGGCGAACTGCCCGTTCCGCCGTGGTGTGTGCCTTCAAGTGATGACGCGCACGCCCAAGAAGCCGAACTCCGCTCTCCGGAAGGTTGCCAAGGTGCGTTTGACCAACGGTAACGAGGTGATCGCTTATATCCCCGGTGAAGGTCACAATCTTCAGGAACACAGCATCGTGCTCGTGCGCGGTGGTCGTGTGAAAGATCTTCCCGGTGTTCGTTATCACCTCGTCCGCGGCACGCTGGACGCCCTCGGAGTTGAGGGTCGCCGCCGCAGCCGCTCGAAGTACGGCGCCAAGCGCCCGAAGCCCGGTCAGCCTGACGCTGCCGCCGGCAAGAAGAAGAAATAACCTTTAGCCCTTTTTACTACGCACCATGTCTCGTCGTCGTCGCGTCATTCATAAAGAAGAGAAAGTTGATGCCCGTTATGGCAGCCCCGTTGTGGCTCGCCTGATCGGCACGATTATGAAGAGCGGTCAGCGCCAGCTGGCGGAGCGCGTGGCTTACGAAGCCATCGAAGAGAGCCGCCAGGGCAGTGAGTCGGTCGATCCGCTCGACGCTCTTAATAAGGCGGTCGAAAACGTTCGTCCTCGCCTTGAGACCAAGAGCCGCCGCGTCGGTGGTGCCACCTACCAGGTCCCGATGGAAGTCGCCCCGGCCCGTGGCCAGGCACTCGCTCTCCGTTGGATCGTGACTTTCGCGCAGAACCGCAAGGGCAGCTTCCGCAAGGCGCTCGCCAATGAGCTCAAGGAAGCCGCGCTCGGCCAGGGCAACGCGGTCAAGAAGCGCGACGACACCCACAAGATGGCGCAAGCGAACCGCGCCTTCGCACACTTCCGATTCTAACCCCTCCCCGGGATTCTTAGAATGTCCACCAATCCAAACAGCCCAAATCGCGCTTATCCGCTCGAAAAGACGCGGAACATCGGGATTGCCGCGCACATCGACGCTGGCAAGACGACTCTGACGGAGCGCATCCTGTTTTACACAGGAATGATCCACAAGATCGGTGAGGTGCACGAAGGCACCACGGTCACCGACTGGATGGAGCAGGAGCGTGAGCGCGGCATCACGATTACGTCGGCCGCAACGACCTGCTTCTGGCAGCAGACCAAGCAAGAGGGCGTGGTCAAGTTGTTCCAGGGCCAGAAGATGCGTGTGAACATCATCGACACTCCCGGTCACGTGGACTTCACGGCCGAGGTGGAGCGCTCGCTCCGCGTGCTCGATGGCGCAATCGCCGTGTTCTGCGGCGTGGCCGGCGTGCAGCCGCAGTCCGAGACGGTTTGGCGTCAGGCTACCAAGTATGGCGTTCCGCGTATCGCGTTCGTCAACAAGATGGATCGCACCGGCGCAAACTTCGCGAATGCGATCAACGACATGCGCACCAAGCTCAAGGCGAATGCCTGGC
>CBHXZU010000522.1:0-4928 GCA_966125105.1 uncultured Prosthecobacter sp. | reverse complement strand
TTTCGCACGTTTTATGGCATTTGGGTTGCGCCTATCAGGGGGGGTTAAGAGTTTCGCGACCGGGCGGCAATGCGCCAGCGTTCGGCTGGCGCGCCATCGCGACGAACGACCGCGAAGCCGAACATGCGCAGCATGAAGGAAACGCGGAAGGTCAGCGCGATGAATACGCCCACGACGCATGCGACAGCCGCGCCGATGAGAGCGAATGAAATGGGCCAGACCAAGCCGCTGCGGTAAAACTTTTGCCGTTCCAACAATGTGCCGAGCACTCCCGGATCGGCCGCGGGACGACCGCCTCCTTTTTCGATGCGCCCGAGCTCGGCCGCCACGTGATATTCGACAGCCGAACGCGAGACGAGATCGAACGACTCCAGCCCTTCCACCGGCGCCGATTCCCAAAACTCATCACCCAGGATCGAGGAGCCATACTTCCTGGCGAGGTGGACGACCACACCGGCCGGCTCCTCATTCCCCCGGTTCATCGCATCCGTCATGATTTCCATCGGCAGTCGCGGGGATTCGATGCCTGGGTGCTGCTGCGTCCAGGCGACATCGAATGCGGAGCGTGCCTGCCGCGTCATTGCGCCAAGCATGGCAAAGAGCGCCAACAGGAGCAGAAATGGGAGAAACGCGCTGAGCGCGCGACGGCGCGGATCGACCGTAGCCCGGCGTTCGGCCAGCGCGCGGACGTTTCCGGCGACGATCGGGGCCGCCTCGAATCGACGCTCGCGGCACGCGGTGAGAAACGCGCGCGCATGCAAGGGCATGAGCGGCGAGACGGCCAGGTCCGCGGCGTCTTGGAGGAACTGCTGCACGTGCTCGGCATTGGTCACAGCACGGGCGGGAGCAACGGCGGATCCGGGAGCGAGGAAATCGAGCAGCACTGCATGGCCGCTTTCCGTGATCCACACATGGGAGAGGGAAAGCGCATCCGGCAGGGTTCCATCGGCGAGTCCTGCGTGAAACTCATCGGCCAGGTCGGCCAGCCAAACGCGCGCGGTCTGCCACGATTCATTCGCTCCCTTTCGGTCGAGCAATGGCGCGCCGTTGGGACGCTCAAACGCGTCCCAGCTGCCATCGACCGACCGGGAACCTTGCAACCAGCGCAGCCGCGCAGAACGGGCGAGTTCGCGCCGACGCTCGGAAACCGCGGGAGCGCCGTTTTCACGGAAGAGAATCCAAACGCGACGGCGAAGGACGGGATCAAATGCCTCGGCCACGGGTGCCTTCCGCTCCAGAAGCACAAATGGACCGACGGGTTCCGACGAAGCCGTCATTCCTTCGGGCATGAAGGGCTCCGCTCGCGCGATGGAATGGTGCGCGCCGTGATCCTCCACGACGCGGGTTCCGGTCAGGAGATCGTGCACGGCCGCGTATCCATTCGACCGGCGCATCGTGATGAAAAGCACGACGACCAGGAAGAACCACAGCCAATCCGTGTGCAGCCATTCCCCGGACTGGACCGCCTTCCGATAGTAATCCTCCGAGTAGATGAGCGCCATGACCAGGGGAGTGATGATCGCATTCGCGCAAAAGATCGCCGCCCGCGCGCTCGCCACAGGGATGGAGATGGGATGCCCATTTACTGCCACGACGCGCAGGCCGCAGAGCAGCTTCCCAAGCGAACGCCCCCACAAACCTTCCGGGACACCAAACCAGCCAATGATCCAGCAGAGGCTTCCCAAATACGCCAGGATGTAGGGCCACGTTCGATGGCCGACCCAGTAGGTCTCGAACGCGTCATTCCACAGCGCGAGTCCGGTGATTGCCGGCAGCAAAGTCCCGATCGTGTCAATCGTTCCAGCCGCGAAGCGGAGCCCGATCGTGCCGGGCGTCGGCGCCGCGGAGGAATACGGCGCGAGCGCGGCGCGCAGGTCGGCGTAATCGCGAAAGCGGCGATCGCGTTGCTTTTCGAGGCAGCGCATGACGATCGCGCGCAAATCTGCCGGAATCCCCGGACGGACCAGCGCAACATCCACTGGCGGCTTCTCGAGCACACTGGCGATCAGCGCAACGAGACTCTCGTCCTCGAAGGGAGATTTGCCCGTGAGCAAATAATACAAAGTCGCGCCAACGGCGTAGATGTCCGCGCGCGCGTCCACCTCCTCGCCGCGCAATTGCTCGGGCGCGGCGAAGGCGGGAGTGCCGAGAACTGCGCCGCTTTGCGTGAGCGAGTGCTCGGCCTTGATTAGCGTGGAGATCGAAAGCCCGAAGTCGCCAACCTTCACCGTCCCATCTTCGTTGCGAAAGCAGTTCGCCGGCTTGATGTCTCGATGCAGGACCCCGGCGGCGTGGGCGGCCTCGAGGCCGGCGACGATTTGCAAAACAATGTCGACGGCTTCGCGTGGCGGCAGCGGACCGCGGTGACTCACTGCATCCTTCAAAGTGCCTGCGCGGAGCAACTCCATCACGATCACCGGAATTGCTTCGACCTCGCCGGCCGCGAGCACGGTCACGACATTTCCGTGCCGGACGGAGGCGGCCAACTGCCCTTCTCGCAGGAATCGCTGGCGCATCTCCGGTGTGTCCAGACTTTGACCGAGCACCTTCAGCGCGACCCGGCGTCCGGTGTCGGTTTGCTCGGCCTCATAGACCGCCCCCATGCCGCCCTTTCCGAGCAGACGCAGGATGCGGTAGCCGCCGAAATCGAACGGCTCCTCAATCGTGCCGTCAGACCGCAATCCTTTCGCCGTCGCGGGAAGGGATCCGGTCGCGAGTTGGCTGGCGAGTCCCAGCTTGAGAAGGCACTTTGGGCAAACGCCGCCGGTATCGGCAGGGCTGAGCGGCGCGTCGCATTCGAGGCAGTTCGAAGGAGCTGTCATGGCTGTTCAGGCCTTCCAAACGAACCGGCTCGCGAAGGTTACGCGCATTTCTCAGAGAGCCTCGATCAAGTAGCGAAGCTCGGTGTCTATGTCGGTGGCGGAGGCCACCGTCGCGGCGACTTCGTCACGCAGCGCGGCACGGTAGCGGTCGCGCAACCGGTGGGCGGCGACTTTCAGCGCGCCTTCGGTCATGCCGAGTTCGCCGGACATACTGGCGTAGTCGACTTGCGCGCGAGAGGCACCCAGCACCGGGCGCAGTTTCTCGAAGAGCTCCGTCTGGCCGCTTGCCGCGTATTGGTCCGCGAGACGTGCCTGGGCGCAGTCCAGAAGCACACGAGCCCAGCGTCGGTCGTAAAGTTTATCCGGGCTGAGATCATCCGCGGGCTCCAGCGCATAGCGTGCCTCGGCGTCGCGCGAATCGAGCGAAATGGCTTCGCTTCCCCCGCCCCGCTTCTGCGCGTGCCGGCGCTCGCGTTCGTGGCTGAGAAAGTTTTTAAACGACGCGAGCAGGAAGCTGCGAAACTTGCCTTTCGAGCGGTCGACTTTTTGAAAGGCAGAACGTTCGAGCAAATCGGCGAAAAGTCCCTGCACCCCGTCCTCTGCGTCCTCCGGGGTAAGCCCGGTTCGCCGGGCAAATGCATAGAGCGGCTCCCAGTATCGTTCGCATAGTTCCGCAATTGCCCTATGCGCCACGGAACCATCGGTCGCGGCAGCCAGGACGAGAGTCCATTGCGTCGCAGAGAAACTGCTCCGGGGCGGCGGCATCACGCGTTTAGAGCCCGGGATCTTTAGCAGGCGCAAGGCAAAAGGCGCTGCCCACGCACCGGCTTTCCCGAGGTGGATGACCTTAGGGCTCCGCCAAGACTCACTCCCGGTCCCAATCATCATCAATCCTGATTCCCGGCCAGAGAATGCTAGTCTTCGGGTTCAGAAGGACGCGACAAGAAGACACACCTGCTCACGCGCTGCGTCAGTGCACAGGTAAAAAACCAAGCACCATCCTCCCGATCGCCGTCGTAGAGTTTGCTCCCCGGCCAGGTGGAGGGATCGGGCCACCAGCGGACGTGCCTCGACGCGGATAACACGTTCTGATTTTCGTGGGCTGCGCGCGCAACAATCACAAGATGTCAGGCGTCATTGGGACGCGTCATTGTCTCAGCACGCCACGAACCACGCTCCTCCAACCAGAAAAGCTCGCGGCCGAGGCCGATTTCCTCAAGTAGAGCGAGATAGGGAGCATAGTAAGGTTTTGGCAGGATGTTTTGCACGAACGACTCCTTAGTTTCGTTCCATCGTTCATACACGACAACCAGGTCGGGTTGATCGACAGCGGCATTAATCCAGGCATCGATGAAGGTGGGTTCCTTTGCGAGTGCCGCAAAGAGGGTGCGTCCAACCTCAAGCAATTGCTCGCGATGCTCGGGCTTCACCCGGACAAAAACATTTAGTGTGATCATTTGCCGTGGATTGTGGAATGGCGGCTAACAGATCAAAGTTGAGCGGCTGTTCGGAGCCGCGTTAAGGTGTTCCATGGAGACCAGAGTGCCCGGCTCCGAACGGGCCGCTCGAGCGCGGTGTTCGCACGGGTGCTCATTTGCGAGATTTCGTCTGAATCGAAGCCTTAGCAGGGGCCGCCTTCTCCTCCTTGATCGAGCTGAAAGCGTACACTCCAGCGATCGCTGCGACATGTAATGCTACCAAGAAGCAGAGGCCACCGAGAACAACCGACGAGAGCAAGAGCAATCCGCTTTGCAGGACGCGCTCGCGGAATAATCCAATGAATCCGCATGCAGCTGCCGCCAGTATGAACAGGAGGCCGATGCCAAGCCAGCATGTGAATACCCCGACAACGAGGAGCCAAACGCCTCTATCAATCAACCGATCACGTTTCTTTACGCGCATGGGGCGGGATTCTTTGCAGGCGAACGAATCAAACTCACCTGCAGCGGGCAGCGAGAAAGAATTCCATGGAAGTCAGACTGCGCGGCTGCTCGCTGTCAGGTGGAGTGCCGTGTTCGACGCTCATTCGCTCCGTCCTCCCGCGAGCCGTGCATTGTGTGAAACAAGAGGGTCCGGATCATGTGTCAGTTCGCAGAGAATCTTGTG
>CBHXZU010000521.1:0-4929 GCA_966125105.1 uncultured Prosthecobacter sp. | reverse complement strand
AGATCACGTCGGCATCGGCGCCGCCGTTTGTTTCCTCCAGTTGCCGCTGAATCTTCGCAGGTTCCAGGTAGTCGTCCGCATCGAGAAACTGCACCCATTCACCCGTCGCGTTTGCGAGAGCCAGGTTCCGGGCATGATTGGCACCACGATGTTCGCCGTGGAGCAGGCGTGCTCGCGCCCCAAAGCTCTGCACGATTTCTCGCGATCGATCCGTTGATCCATCGTCGACCACGATCACTTCCGGTTCGACGCCGGTTTGCGCGAGCGCACTTTCGATCGCCTGGGCAATCCAGCGTTCGGCGTTGTAGCATGGCATGGCGATTGAAACCTTCATGCCTCCAGGCCGTGACGCCATCTCTCGTAAAGCCAGAGCGCGTAGAGCGAGCGCGCGCCATCCCACGTGCCGGCGAGGAAATCATTCCACGCCGCGCGAAGGCGTCCCGATTCCAGGCAGGAGGTCACTGCGGAATGGGAGGAAAAGAGCGTGCCTTCGATCTCTTCGCGCAACGGCCCGCGAAACCATTCCGCGAGAGGGACGGGAAATCCCTTCTTCGGTCGCGTGAGCGGCTCATTGAGCTTCCGAGCGAGCGTTTGGCGCAGGATCAATTTTCCTGGACCACCGGGCGGTAACTTGAGCGAGGACGGCATCCGCGCCGCGAGCGCCGCGACTTCGCGGTCCAGCAGCGGCGCGCGCAATTCGATGCTCGCGCCCATGCTCATCTTGTCTGCCTTTTGCAGCAGGGATTCCGCGAGCTGCCAGTCGAGGTCGAAGGTGAGGAGCTCGCTCAATCGATCGCGCTGCGGACGGAATACCGAGCTGCCAAGCTCATGCGCGCGCGTTTGCAGCAGATCAAGCTGGTCTGGAGAGAAGCCATGCGGGTGCCGCGGATCGCCGGGCAGTCCTTCGAGTCGCAGTGTGGCCACCTCGCTTTCGCGTGTGCTGTGTGCCCTGGCAAACAGCCGTTGCCAGCGCGATGCAGAATGGATCCGTCCCTTCGAAACCAGCGGGGCAAGCTTGCGAATGCGTTCGGTGCGCGCAATGGTTTCCAGCATCCCCGCATAGCGGCCTTCGTAACCGCCGAAGAGCTCGTCGCTGCCTTCACCGGAAAGGAGCACCTTTACGTGCTGACGCGCCAGTTCACACACTTTCAGAACGGCGAAGCAGGCCGGGTCGCCGATGGGCTCATCAAGCAGCGATGCGATCTTCCCGATGCTTGCTGAAAGGTCCTTGGCGGTGAGTTCGAGTTGATGATGGCGGGAGCGAATCTCGCGCGCCGTTTCCGCTGCTCCCACGAGTTCGCTGTCGGCGCTGCCGAAGCCGACCGTGAATGTCTGCACCGTGTCGTTTTGCAGTTCCTGCGCGTAGGCAACGACCGCGCGGCTATCCAATCCGCTGCTCAGCAATACTCCCACGGGAACATCCGCTCGCAGATGCACGCGGACGCTCTCGCGCAGGGCGGTGTCGAGCGCCGCAACCGCAGCTTCCAGATCAGCCAGATCCGGCGCCGCGTTGAGATCATAGCGCCAGTAGCGTTCGGGCTCTGGAACTCCCGGGCCGTCGAGCTTGATCTCGAGAAGGCTTGCCGCAGGAAGCTTTCGAATCTGCGCGAAATGCGAGCGAGGCGAGGGGAGGGACAGCCACGCGGCATAGTCAAGAAACGCCGCCGGATCCAAGGTTCGATCGACCCAAGGCAACGCGAGCAGTGCTTTGAGTTCGCTGGCGAACGCAAACCGAGCATTGCTCGTCGTGTAGTAGAGCGGCTTTTGCCCGAAGTGATCGCGGGCGATGAGCAGGGCGTTGCGCGGACGATCGAAAATGCAGAAAGCGAACATCCCGCGGAGCCGGTCCACCATGCGCTTCCCGTGCTGCTCATACAGGTGGACCAAGACCTCGGTGTCAGAATGCGTGCGAAATTGGTGTCCCTGTCCCTCGAGTTCCCCGCGCAGCTCGACGTAATTGTAGATCTCCCCGTTGAAGACGACCGCAATGGAATTGTCCTCGTTCCAAATGGGCTGGGTGCCGCCTTCCAGGTCGATGATCGACAGCCGGCGCATCCCCATGGCCAGGCCACGCGCAGCTTCGATGTGCGTGCCCTGGCCATCCGGCCCCCTGTGCACGATGCGATCGAGCATCCGTTGCAGCGCCTCCTGCGCTCCAGCGATTGACCGATCTACAAAGCCAGCGATTCCACACATGGTTCAGTTCGGCGTCGAAAGCGATGTCTGTGCCACGGCGCCGCGAAGCGCGTAGCGGTAACCATCGAGCGTAAGTTGCGCAACACGATCCCAACTGCAAGCCGCGCGCCAGTTGTTCGCCGCCGCGTAGTCGGGCGCGCAATTCATCGCCGCCGTGAGTTGTTTCCCAAAGTCGTCATCGAAGGAGTGGAAGCGGTGAACGGAGGGGGTTGGTTCATCGAGCACCACGGTATCCAGGCGCGACGGAAGCAGCATCGGCACTCCGAAAGACCTGGCGAGATTTGCCGCCCCGGACGTGAAGATTTCCCGGTAGTTGAAGATGGTCACGTCCGCCGCAGACAACCAGAGCCGCAGTTGTTCATCTGGAATCCATTCAAACCGCGAGACGATGCGAGGATCATCGCTGATCACCGAGCGGATCTGTTCCGCGTAAGCAGGCGTGATTGGCTGGCCGACGATGGCGAGGGTGATGTCTGGGTTATTACGCCTCCACCAGGTAAGGACTTCCTCCTGGCCCTTATATGGCTCCACCGCGCCGAAAATGATCGCGAGTTTGCCTTCAGGAAGGTTTAGCGCGCGACGAGCGTCTTTCTTCGGCACCGGTGTTCCCAGCGGGGCAGAAAGATCGCCGTGCGGAATGACAAAGACTTTTTCCGGATCCAAGTCGAAGGCTTCGATGAGGCGTTCTTTGGCCACCGCCGAATGAGCGAACACAACGCCGGCGCTCCGGTGGGCTGCGCGGGTGTTTCGTTTCGCGAACGGCTCATTGGCGCGGTTGTGGGCGTGCAGATTGTGGGCAGTGGTGGCGAGGGCACACCGGCGAAGCGCGCGGCGCAAATCCACGGTAAACCGAGCGCGTCGAAACCAGTCCCAGGCATCTCCTTTTTTCGGGTAGTAAGCTTCGGGCCAATGGAGGTGGAGAACGTCGCAGCTTTGCCTGGCGAGCAGGCGGGTGAGGGGAAAGACGCGCTTGTAGTTTTGCAGGAATGCCACGTCTGCGCCGGCGCGGATCAGGGCATCTGCGAGGAGTCGTTGGTAAGGCACGCCATTTCGCCAATCCGGCGCGAATAGCACCTTCATCAGTCGACCTCTCCGCTGAGCAGCACGCCGCGCAAGCGCTTCAGACCTTCGCCGTAGAAGCGGTCGCGAACGGCGCCGACGTAGTGTCGCGCAACGATGCCGGGCTCCGAGTTCTTATTGAGAGAGACTTCGTAGGTCGGCGGCAGGAGCCCGCCTTTGCCTCGAGACGCACAGAGCGCGAAGAGAGTCTGCTCCACTCGCCAGATGTGTCCTTTGAGAATGCTCGTCTCGCCGAGAGCGCGTTCGCAGAACTCGAAATCGATGGCTGCTTTGTTAATGAGACAGAGGCCGCTGTTCACCTTTCGCCACAGTTTTACGCCGAGATCGGTCCGGGCGTTGTCGGGAGTGATGAGGCTGCCCTCCGCAATGTCTTCGTTGAACCAGCACTCCGCGTTCTTCGTGGCCACCCATTCCATGATCTCCCGCGGGTAGTTGAAGAAGAGAACGTCGCTATCGAGCGCGATGAAACGGTCGGAATCCGTGAACGTGGGGAAATCGAAGATTTTCAGCGCGAGCGGGTGCTTGTTGCGGTAATCGTGACAGAACGGATAAGGCGCCAGGACCTTGTCCATCCGGGTATCAGCTTCATCCCGCGAGATGATGCGCGCATTGGTGAAAAGCTTCCGAAACAACTCGCGGGCTGCTTCCGGCAAGGTGCCGTCATCGTGAATGAAAACGCGCCAGGTCTCCTCTGTGAAATGAAACCAGCTCGCCAGCATCCATGCGCACAGCAGGTAATCCTTTTCTCCGGTGAGCACGTGCACGGGCACGCTTTGCGGCGTTTGATTCCAGAACGGCCAGGACCAGTCCGCGATGCGCGGTTTTGACCTGTAGTCGTGAAAGGTCGCGCCCCAGCCGCGCTTTAGATCGCGCCGGAGTAGCCACCATAGACGCCCGGGTGAAATCATTAAGCCTTACGTCGTCGGAACGGCAGCACCTTGGCAAGGCTGGACTGGGCACGACTGCGCACAAGCGGCGTAAGGAGCCAATGGGGATGGGTAAGGAGAGCCCGGCCGAACGACTGTCGCTTTCCGCCATTTGGCGTGGTGCGACCGAGTTGGTAATGATCGTAGCTGAGCGCCGCTCGCAATTTGAGCCGCCGCCATGCGCCGATGGCGGCTTGGGGAAGGTGTTTTTCCACGATGGCGCGGATCTCGTCGGCGGCACGGTCGGCTGCGCTCGATTTTTGTGCCGCGTGCATGCGGAACCTCGCGGTGATGGCTGGCGTGTGCGCGATTTTCGCGCCAGCGAGCATGCAGCGCACCCAGAAGTCGTAGTCGAACGCGAGATTCCATCGGGTATCAAATCCACCCACGCGTTCATAGAGCGATCGGCGGAAGAAGACCTCGGGCTGGACCCATTGGCGCGAGCCCCACCAGACGTTATACACGTCGAGCAATTCTTCGAGCGTGGCGATCTGCCCGCGATGGAAGCCGGTGACGCTGCCCCGCGAGTCCATCCATTCCACGCAACCATAGATGAGGTCGATGTGCGGATGATCCTCAAAGTATTTCACTACGCGCTCGGCGGTCCCGGGCGCGAGGACATCATCGCCATTGATGAACCCAACGATGCTTCCGCCCATGCGTTCGAAAGCGCGGTTGAGCGCATCGGTCTGCCCTTTGTCCTGCTCGCTCACCACCGTGTCGCCCG
>CBHXZU010000520.1:0-4933 GCA_966125105.1 uncultured Prosthecobacter sp. | reverse complement strand
TGTCGCATTTCGTCGCGACGACTTCCGCAAGGATCTGAAGGTGACGGACGAAGAGTTGAAGAAGCTCTATGAAGAGCAAAAGGATCTCTTCAAGACGCCGGAGCAGCGCAAGGTGCGTTATGCCGCCTTCCTCCTCCCAGTGCCCGCCGACGGCAAGCCGCTGGAAGGCAAGGAGCGCACGACCCAGCTGCAAAAGCTCGCGAACGACGCCTACGCCTTCACGCAGGAACTCGAAACCGCCAAGGGCAATTTCGCGGAGCTGGCCAAAAAACACAACGCGACGGTCGGGGAGACAAAGGACTTCTTCGGGCCGAACAACGTGCCTAATGAACTCGAAGGCTCCGACAAAGTCGGCACGGCTGCATTCGCCCTCACGAAGGAGAAACCCTTCAGCCCGCATATCTCCCTGCAAAAGGGCACCTACGTGCTCGAGCTCATGGAAATCAAAGCGCCTGAGCAGCGGAAGTTTGAAGACGTTCGCAAGGAGCTGGAAGACCAGATCATCAGCGCAAAGGCCGACGAACTCGCGCGCGCCAAGGCAAGCGAGGTCAAACCGAAGCTCGATGAGTTGATCAAGGGCGGCAAGAGCTTCGCCGATGCGGCGAAAGAGCTTGGCCTCGCCGTTCAGCAGATGCCGGCGTTTGGGGGTAATCAGCGCCCCGCTCCCGGTGAATTCGATTCCGTGATCCAACCCGCCGCGGGCAAGCTCGCGCCTGGACAAATCACCGACGTGCTCGTGGCTCCGTCCAACAACGCGGCCCTCATCGCGCATGTGGATTATCGTTCGGCCGTGGAAGACAAGGAGATCGAGGAAGCCCGCCCCGGGACGGTGGCGAGCATGCAATCCCGCGCCCGTTACATGCTGTTCCCAAATTGGCTGGCCGAGCGCAGCCGCGCCGCTGGGATCGACCGCCTCTTCGCGAAAGAAGGGTAATCATGACCGTCGAAGAACTCTTCGACGACGCCAACGGAGATCTCGCGCTTGGCGAGCTCGATGCCGCGGTGGAGAAATACCGTCGCTGCACGGAGATGTCGCCGGACTTTGCCGACGCGTGGCACGCGCTGGCCATGGCCTTGATGAAGACCGGTCAGCATGAGGCCGCCATCGTTGCCGCGCTGAAGAACACCGAATTGCGTCCGAACGACCAACTCGCGTGGAGCAGCCTCAGCATCTGTTACGTGAAGAACGGGCAGATCAAGGAAGCGGAAAGCGCCGGCGCCAAGGCGCGCATCCTGAGCTGGGGCGGCAAGATCAAGAAGGACGCGTAACATCGTGATTCGCCGATCCCGGAAGGGATCAGAGCCTGTTGCCCAGTGGTCACGCGGGGGGGCGAGCGCGACCACCGGAATTGGCGCGAGGCGTTGCTCCCTGAAGGGGAGCCAGCGGCTTTCGACTCGGACGAGTGACCAATTGCAGTGACTCTGGCCTCCCTCCGGAAAGCACCCGCCCGTCCGCTATGCGGCGCTTTGCAGCAGGATCGCCGCGGCCGATCCGAAGACGCAGCGATTCCCGTCGATAATCGCTCTCCCGTCCCCTCCAAAACGTGGCTCATCACTGGTGAGCAACAGCCTCCAGTGGCGTCCGGCTTGAAGTTTCGCGAACGGTTCCGCCGAAAGGTCGAGCGTCGCTTTTCCCCCCAGAGAGAATACCAACAGGTGGCCGCCATCGTCCTCCCCGTAGCGGATCGCGCCCACCTGTTCGCCAATCGCCTTCACGCGCCAGGCCGCATCATGCACGGGGCGAAAAGCCGTGCCGGTTGCGCGCAAATGCAAGCACTCGGCATAGAGATCCAGGACGCCTGCCTTATCCGGCGACGTGAGTTCAGACCAGTCGAGCTTCGATGCCAGGAATGTCTCTTCCGCCTGCGGGTCCGGAATCGCCGCGAGCGTGGCCGGATCGCGGAACGCGGAGAACCCGGAGAATTCGCGGCGCCGCCCTTCGGTGATCAATCGCCCTAATTCTGCATTATGATCGGTGAAGAATTGGAACGGCGTGGACGCCGCCCACTCCTGTCCCATGAAGATCATCGGCGTGCCGGGCGTAAAGCAGAGCAGCATCGAGAGCGCGCGGTAGGCGGCAGGACTGATCACCTTCGACAACCGTTCGCCGAACGCTCGGTTACCCACCTGGTCGTGATTGGAAATGCAGTGGAGAAAGCCGGAAGGCGGCAATCCCTCGGAAGAAGTGCCCCGATGTTTGCCGGACGCTCGCGAACGTTGGCCCCGGTAATGCCAGCCGTGCTGCAGGGTATCCATCAGTTCGCTGAGTGAGCCTTCGTAATGCTGGAAATACGCTTCGTTCTCCTTCGTCTGGCTCACGCGGACGCTATGATGGAAATCATCGGCCCAGACCGCGTCGAAGCCCGCGCCGCCCTGCTGCACCGGAAGGAGCATTTCCCGTTTGTTCCGGGCGTCCTCCGCAATCGCGTAGCCCCCGCGTTGATGGATGACCTCCGTGAGCTCGGCGAGAATGTGTCTCGCCGAGTCGTCAGCAATCTCGTGCGTGGCATCGAGGCGAAAGCCATCGATATGAAACTCCTCCATCCAATACTCCGGGTTGCGCAGGAAGAATTCGCGGACCGGCGCCGCATCTTCGTCATCGAAGTTGAACCCCGCTCCCCAGGGCGTGTGATGACGCGGCGTTGAAAAGCGCGAACTGTAGAGTCCAAGGTAGTTCCCGTCCGGGCCGAAGTGATTGTAGACCACGTCGAGGATCACCGCGATGCCGAGCGCATGCGCCGCATCTACCAGCGCGCGCAGATCATCCGGCGATCCATAGGCCCGTGCCGGCGCGTAAATCAGCACGCCATCGTAACCCCAACTGCGCGCGCCGGGAAAATCCGCGATCGGCATCAATTCGATCGCATTCACGCCGAGATCGCGGAGGTAAGTCAGCTTCTCGATTGCGCTACGAAAAGTCCCCCCGGGTGTGAATGTGCCGACATGCAATTCGTAGATCACCAAGTCGCGGAAAACGGGCCGGCTCCATGCGCCATCGTTCCACGGATACTGGCGGGAATCCACTACGAGCGACGCCTCGTGAACTGTCCCCGCCTGCGCGCGAGACGCCGGATCGGGCAGCCAATGATCGCTCACGCGAAATTGATATCGGTCGCCTGCGCGTCCCTCGGGATCGAGCACGCTGTGAAATCCATCGACTCCCGCGATCATCGGCAAATCGCGTGTGCCATGCTCTCCGATCACACGCGCTTCCAGCCCCCTTTTGCCCGGAGCCCACACCGAGTAATGAACTCCCCGCTCGGAGAGAAGCGGACCCCAACGCCTGGCGCGTGCCCCATGGGTGATAATTTCTGCCTTCTCCATCGTCGCGTTACTCATTCTTGCGTTTGCTGGCGAACCACATCGTGTCTCCGAATCGCAAATCTGGGGAAGGATTTCTATCAGGAATCCCCCGCGCGAAGCGCTGAGTGGAATGTCTCCGCCGAAAATCCCTCCCCGCGCGATTCTATTCCCTGCGCTACCGCGATGTGCGCCCGCGCTCATCGCCTCTTGCCGAACCAGGCCCAATTCCAAATAAGCATGAGCCCAGATCCCGAAGAACCGATGAAGCCCGCCGAACCCGAACCCGCGGACGCGGAGAAGAAGGACAAAGCCTCCAAACGCGCGGAGAAAGACGCGTTCCTTCCAGCGCCTGTGAAAGAGGAGCAGCGAAAAGTCGTCGAAGAATGGCAGCGTCCGCCGGGGCAAAGTTCGGGTTAAGTTTCGAATGATCGTCCAGCCTCTTCGTCCATCGTTTCTCCGTCGGTTCGTCGCAACGGGCGCAATCGCGCTTTGTTTCAGCACATCAGTCGCCTTCGCCGCCTTTACCGTTGTGATCGATCCCGGTCACGGCGGCACGCCGATCCCGGGTAAAACGGATTCCACGCAAGAAGGCGATGGGGCTTCCTGGAATAACGCCCACAGCGCGTCTCGAAAGTTTCTCGAAAAGGAACTCACGCTCTCCTTCGCGCGAGCCATCAAGCAGGCGATTGAGGCGAGTCCGCAGGCGCGAGCACTGCAGATCCGGGTCGTGCTCACCCGTGATTCGGATGTCCATCTCAGTGCAATGGAGCGCGCTGCTGTGGCAGTGCGCGAAAGCGCCGACGTCCTGCTGAGCATTCACTTTAATGCTGCGAACGGAAAAGCGGAGGGGACGCGCGCGTTCTATTGCGCTGCGGAGCATCCGGCGTGGCAATTCATGCACTTCACGAATGCCTACGAAGTGAGAGACAAGCGCTTTTGCGAAGCCCTGGCCGCAGAGGTGGCGTTCGCGCTCGCGCCATTCGGCGGAAAGCCCGAGAAGCGCCTCGTGCAGGCGGACGCCACGGATCGCAAGGATGGCCTCCGCATTCTCGGTTACTCCCGGCAGGACACGCATCTTCGCAATGCCGCGCTCGGCCTGCTGGAAGTGGAGTTTATTGACAACCCCGAAGTGGAAAAGTGGCTCCTCTCCGAAGCGAACAAAACCAAGGTCGAGCAAGCCACCGGCGAAGCTGTCGCGCGCGCGCTTTGCGAATGGTTCGCGCCCTCAAATCAAGCCCGCGACCTCGTCGACAAAGCCCGAAAGTCCCCCGGCCGCCAATAGAACGGCTGAGTGCGAGTGCGTCGGGCTCCTTCAGTCGCTTAGGCTCCATACTTAAAAAGCCGGAAGTGTTAAACACCCTGTCTGCGTCAGCGCGCGCCGATCGATGGTCTCAACGTGAAAGAAAATGACCTCCGATCGCCGATCGATGGTCTCAACGTGAAAGAAAATGACCTCCGATCGACGATCGACGGTCCCAACGTGAAAGAAAATGACCTCCAATCGACGATCGATGGCCCCAACGTGAAAGAAAACGACCTCCGATCGACGATCGATGGTCTCTGCGGGAACGAAAATGACCCCAATTCCACGGTCGAAGAACTGCCCTCATCCACCGCCGAGAGAAGAGCT
>CBHXZU010000519.1:0-4941 GCA_966125105.1 uncultured Prosthecobacter sp. | reverse complement strand
CCCTGGTCCACCATGTAATGGTAGGCGTCGCACGTGTTGTGATCCGTAATCGCAAACCCATGCAGCCCTTTGCGTTTTGCGGCGGCGATGAGCGCTTCGGGCTTGCTCACCCCATCGCCTGAAAACCAGGAATGGCAGTGTAGGTCGAGCAAGTAGGGCATTGGAGAGGCGGTGAATGAACGAGGAATCTCGGCCGAGTGCAAGCGGCACGAGTGGTCCCGTCGCGTCGCTTGCATCGTCCGGCGGCCTTGCGCCAAGGTCAGGGCATGACTGCTGGGTTTAAAGAATGGACGCTCGTCTGCAAGGCGCTGGGCGAAGGCGCGCAAAGCCTGATCATCCGCAAAGGCGGGATCGCCGAAGGCCGGGCCGGCTTCCGATTTCAGCACGAGGAGTTCCTGCTTTTCCCCACGCTTTTCCATGAACAGGTGGCGAAGTTGAAGTTGCCGGCAGACACGGTGCTTCCCGCAGCGCGCCCGGATGGCCAACACGAGGTAAATCTCCGTGCCCGAGTGGAGTGGACCCAGGACGTCGCGGACCTCTCCGTGGTGCAGCGCCTCGCGCCCTTTCATTTCTGGCAGGACAGCGAGATCGAAAAGCGGTTCCGCTATGAGGAAGAGAAAGGAAAACCCGGTGTCAGCGTAGCCTTCGTGCGCATCGAGCGCATCGAGCCGGCAGTGGTTTTCCCGGATTCGCCGAAATACGGTGGCTGCCGCTCGTGGATTCAGCTGCCCGATCCGGAACCGGGCACGGTGTTCACCACGGTCCTGGAAGAAGCGACGCACCGCGAGCGGGAGAGGGCGATTCGAGAAGTCCTGGGATAGCGAGAGCGCTCACCCCAACTCCGAAAGCCGGGGCATGCCCGCGTGGGCACCGGGCCGGGTTACGGCAATCGCCGCGGCTTTTGCAGCGCGGGCGGCGGCATCGATGAGCGGGAGACCTCCGCCAATTCCCACTGCCAGCCACGCCGTGAAGCAGTCCCCAGCACCGACCGTGTCGACTGGTTTTACTCGCGGCGTCGGGACATGATGGATGCGGCCATCGGCAGCCGCCACCAAGGCGCCTTTGGCTCCGAGGGTGATCACGACATTGGCGCAACCGCGTTTGAGCAACGCGAGAGCCGATTGAATCGCTCCGCGACCGACTCTCTTCAGCACCGCCGACGGCGCTTTTCCCGCCGGCGATCCTCCCGGCGTCAAGCGAGCCAGTTGGGCCGCTTCTTCTTCGTTTGGCACCAGAGCGTGCACCATGCGCAGGAGCGATGCGGGCAATGGCCGCGCCGGTGCGGGATTCAGCACGAACGGGACCCTATGCTTTTTCGCCAACTCCGCGGCAGCGGTCACGGCCGCGAGTGGGACCTCCAATTGTGCCACCACGACGTCCGCCCGGCGAATTGTGGATTCCGAGGCGAAGACATCAGCCGCCGTGAGCGCATCATTGGCCGACTTTGCGACCGCGATCAGGTTCTCCCGGGATTTGCCGCCGACCATGATCAGCGCGACTCCGCTGGGGTGTCCGGGCTTTTCGATGAAATGCCGTGTGTCGATCCTCTCTGTCCGCAAGGTCGCGAGCGCGCGCTTCCCGAGGTCGTCGCGACCCCGCGCTCCGATGAAAGTAACCCGCGCACCCGCGCGTGCTGCCGCCACCGCCTGGTTCGCGCCCTTGCCGCCGGCGAATTGCTGAAACTCACCGCCGAGGATCGTCTCTCCCGGAACTGGCAACCGCGAGCAACGCGCGACCAGGTCCGTATTAAAACTGCCGACAACAACGACGCGCATCTGCGCAGCCAAGCGGGCGGAGGCGCGCTTGGCGAGAGTGCTGGGCGACGCCACCGGCGGAAGTGCTTCCCGTCCAGCGGGGATTTGCGTTACTCGGGCGCATGGATTTGTCCCGGTACCTCAAGACCCAGACCGCGCTCGTCGATCGCGCGCTCGATCGTTTCCTGCCAAAGGAATCGGTGAAACCGGCCACGATTCACAAAGCGATGCGCTATTCGCTCTTCGCCGGAGGAAAGCGTCTGCGTCCCGTCCTCACCATTGCTGCCGCCGAGGCCTGCGGTGGAAAAGCGGCGGATGCGCTGCAAGCAGCCTGCGCCGTTGAGTGCATCCACACGTATTCGCTGATCCACGACGATCTGCCGTGCATGGACGACGACGACCTCCGCCGCGGCCGCCCGACGAATCACAAGGTGTTCGGCGAAGGCATCGCCGTGCTGGCGGGCGACGCGCTGCTCACGATCGCTTTCGAGATCCTCGCCAAAACGAAGTCCACCCGCCGCTACAACGCCGCCAGCCAGGTCGCCGAATTAGCGCATGCTGCCGGCAGCCGCTGGCTGGTGGGTGGACAAGTGGCCGACCTCGAGGGCGAGGGACGCCCGCTCACGGCCGCGGAACTCGAATACATTCACCGCTGCAAAACCGCCGCGCTGCTCACCGCGAGCATCCGTCTGGGCGCCATGAGCGCAAACGCCACGGAAGCGCAGCTCAAAGCGCTGACCACCTTCGGGCAAAGCGTCGGCCTGGCTTTCCAGGTCATCGACGACATCCTCGACGTCACGCAATCGAGCGAGAAGCTCGGCAAAACCGCCGGCAAAGACATCAACGCGCAAAAGGCCACCTATCCCGCGATCCACGGCCTCGACAAATCACGCCAAACCGCGCGCCGCCTGACCGAAAAAGCGCGCAGCGCGCTTTCAATTTTCAAAAGCAAAGGCGCGCGCCTGCAGGAACTAGCGGACTATCTGTTGGCTCGGGAATACTGAGTGGCGCCAGCCCAAGGAGCTTTCTCAATTGGGCTCGGCGCGAACCACCCCGGCCTCGCTCACCCAAGTCGGCTCCCTCCGGCAATTGTCTTCT
The DNA here is from genome assembly GCA_966125105.1 of uncultured Prosthecobacter sp. Taxonomy (GTDB): domain Bacteria; phylum Verrucomicrobiota; class Verrucomicrobiia; order Chthoniobacterales; family Chthoniobacteraceae; genus SXWH01. The sequence goes on along the minus strand of CBHXZU010000519.1, from coordinate 2,089 downwards.
ACGACCCAATCGGCTCCATCACCGTCAGGCCGGTCGTGATCGTCATCGCGTTATCAATGGGCATCCGCTTCATCTCGTGGCCGCGGCCCCAGGAGTCGGTGTAGATCACCTCATTGGTCTTCAAATTGTAGCCGATGATGAGGCGCATGTGGCCGCCGCCGCTTTGCGGGAGCCCGGGTTCGGGGAATTTGCCGAGTTGCACGCACCACATCAGCGGCGTGCCGGAATCGATGTTCGTTTGAACGTTGCGGGTGAAGCGGCTGATGTTCGAGCCGTTCTTCGTCTTCACTTCTTTCAGCACGGCCGCATCCATCGATTCGTAGATCGCGCCGACATCGATGATGTAGTTGTTATCCGGAATCTGCGCGGCCTTCGCGCGTTTCGCGGCGCGATTGTAGTCGGCGATCAACTTCTGAAAGTCGCGGGCATTGAAGTCATCCACCGATTGCACACGCACCTTGAAGCGGGCGGTGAGCTTCTTCAGCGCGTCGAACATCGCATTCGCGCTCGTGCCGCCGGCCGCGCTCGAGTTGGCGATTTGCGCCACTTCATTCGCGTCCACGTCCACGCCGTAGTAGCGCAGCATCCGCTCCGCGCAGGCGACGGCGCAGTAGCCCTTCTGCCCCTGGTCCACCATGGGCACGGTGGAAATGAGAACGTCGCCGGTTGCCTGGTCGCGCTTCACCTGGCTGCGCGGATCCATCCGCGTCTTCGGCGTCGGCTGCGAGGCCATCAGCAAAGTCTTCTTTTCCGACGGCGGCACAAATTCGAGCCGGATGAACTCAGCGCGGTATTCCTGGCGCCTGGCCTTGTTCTCCTTCGTGAAGCTGTATTCGAGCGTGTATTGCGCCTTGTCGGTCGTCCACATCACGCCGTCCGCTTTGACCGCGCTGGTCGCGTCGCGTCCGCGGGGGGTGAACTTCTTGCCTGTGTAGGCGTCGAGTGCCGCGACCGAGGTCTTCAGCAGCTCTTCAAACGCTGCCTTCTGCAGGTCTCCAGCATCGCCGCGACCGTAGAAGAGGACCGTGACTCCCTTGAGAGCCTCGCCATCGAACCGGGCGACGACTTCATACACCCGCTGCCCGAGAAACGTGAGCCCCGGCATGGCGGCTCGGGCGGAATCCCGTCCCCCGGAAGTCCAGCTAAAGCCAAACGGCCGCATCTGCTCCTGGAACTTGTCCCGCGTCAGCGTAAACACGGAATCGGCACTGAGGAGGGGTTCGAGACCTGCCGCATGCAGGGACGGCAAAAGTGCGACAAGCGCCAGGATCAGAGTGAGGAGTCTTTTCATTAAGGGAGAGCGCGCAAAGCTAAGCAGAGATTCGATGGGTTCAACTCCTGGTTAATGACAGGGCTGAACGGTTTTGCCGCAATGCGCGCCCCCGCGGATCGCGCGGTGCCTAATTGTCGGGTAATGGGTCCAAACAAACCCACGACGTGGCAAAGGTGGTGGGTCCTGGCTGGCCGAGCCGCGCTGGAACCGTCGCGATTTGGCAGGCGGTCCGCCCGTTTGGCCGCACAAAAGCACGAGAGCAGAAGCCGAAGCTCCTGCTCTCGTTCAAAAAACAAAAGCGCCCGTTGGAAGGCTATTCCTTCGTGAGGCTCGTGATCTGCGCCTCGAGCTTCTCGACCAAATGCTCCGCGGCTTCGCGGGCGCGGCGCTCTTGTTCGAGCCGCTCTTCCAGTTCGCGGATCCGCTGTTGCAGATTGATGCGAATCCCTTGGCCAACCCGGCTGGGGGTGGCCTGGTTCTCATCGATCTCGCTCGGCGAAAGCAAATCGCGCACGCGCAGGGACGTGGTGTCTTTGCAATTCGTCAGCACCGTCTCTGGGGTGATTTCGCCCGCGGTGAGAAACTCCCGCAGTGCGCCGACCGTGGTCGGCCCGTAGTATTGGTCTTCTCCCACCTCGATCAGGTAATCCATCTCGAGTTCCGGGACCATGGGCGCCTTCAGCCATGCCTTCGCGTCGGTGGACACCCGGTCCAGCGGCGAAACCTGTGCATCGGCCGCCCATTGCCGAAGCTGATCGAAGGGAATCGGGCCGAACTCGGACCCGTCATGGGATTTGCGGAGGTACCATTTCGTGT
>CBHXZU010000518.1:0-4956 GCA_966125105.1 uncultured Prosthecobacter sp. | reverse complement strand
GAAGGAAATGGGCTTCTTCGCCGCGCAAGGGCTGCAAGTGTCGCTGCGCCGCGAGGTTGGCTGGGCCACGATCCGCGAGAAAGTATTCTTCGGCGAACTGGATGCGGCACACGCGCCAGCAGGCATGGTAGTCGCGGCGTCGAGCGGCCTGGGCTCGGTCGCTGAAGAATGCCTAACCGGCATCGTCCTCAATCTCCACGGCAACGCGATCGTCCTCTCGCAGCGACTCCATCGCATCGGCGTGCGCGATGGCCATACGTTGCGCGAACACCTTCGTCGCAAACGCGAACCACTCACTTTCGGCGTCGTGTATCAATGGTCCTCGCACCACGTGCTGCTGCGGCAATGGCTTAAGGCTCACGGCATCTCGCCCGAGGAAGAAGTGCGCATCGTGGTGGTGCCCCCTTCGCAAGTGCTGGCGAATCTTCGCGCCGGGAATCTCGACGGCTACTGTGTCGGTGAGCCGTGGGCTTCGCTGGCCGTGCTGCAGAAATCCGGTTGGGTCGTTTCGCGGAGCGCGGAGCTCGCGCCGTTTCATCCGGAAAAAGTGCTCATGGTTCGGCGCGCCTTCGCCGAGCGCGCGCACGATGATCACATCGGCCTCGTCGCCGCGCTCCAGCAGGCGTGCGCGTTCTGCGACGATCCGGCCAACGCGAACAGGGTGATCGAGCTGCTGGCCCGCCGCGAATACGTCGGCGCTCCCGCCGAGGCTCTGCGCATGAGCATGGCCGATCGCTACGACTTCGGACAGGGGCGCATCGAGGAATGCCCCGGCTTTAATCTCTTCGCTCGCAACGACGCCAATGCGCCCACGCCAGACAAAGCGCGCTGGGTCACAGAAGGCCTCGTGCAGTCCGGACTCGTCCCCTCTCTGCCCGATGGCATCGGCCAGGATTGCTTCCGTCTGGATCTCTACCGCGAAGCCATGAGGCGTCCCGCCTCCACCGCCACCATCTAACTCAATCCATACACAATCCATCATGATCAAACCCACTAGTCGCCGCACCTTCCTTCGCCGCTCCGCTGCAGCTGCGCTGCTCGCCGGAATGCCCAAGGGCTGGGTTGGCTCGGCCTATGCGAGCGACGCTCCAGAGACCACCGACATCAATCTTGGCATTATCGCGCTGACCGATTGCTCGAGCATCGTGGTCGCGCACGAGAAGGGACTTTTCAAAAAGTACGGGATCAATTCGAAGGTCACGAAAGGCGCGAGCTGGGCGGCGATCCGCGACTCGCTGAGCAACGGAGACATCCAGGCCACGCACATGCTGATCGGCATGCCAATCGCGAGTACGATGGGACTCGGCGGCTCGCCGAAGAAGCCGATGATCATTCCGTGGCTGCTGAACCGCAATGGCCAGGCGATCACGTTGAAAAAGGAACTCGCGGGCAAGGTCGCCGAAGACGCGAAGCCGCTCAAAGCGATGGCCGACGCGGCAAAGGCGAGCGGCACGCCGATGACTTTCGCGATGACCTTCCCGCCAGGCACCCACGCGATGTGGATGCGCTACTGGCTCGCTTCCGGCGGCGTCCATCCGGGCGACGCGAGCGGCGCGAATGCGGACATCTCGCTCATCACCATTCCGCCGCCACAGATGGTGGCAAACATGAAGGTCGGGAAGATGGACGGCTTCTGCGTGGGCGAACCGTGGAATGCGCGCGCCATCGCGGAGGAGATCGGCTTCACCGCGATCACCACGCAGGCAATGTGGAAGGATCACCCGGAGAAGGTTTGCGCCTTTACCGAAGAGTTTGCGGATAAGAATCCCAAGACCGTGAAGTCGGTCCTGAAGGCCCTCCACGAAGCCAGCGTGTGGCTCGATAAAATGGAGAACCGCGAGGAGCAGGCGAAGATCGTCAGCGCCGCGACTTACATCAACTGTCCGCCAGAGACGATCCTCGGCCGACTCCAGGGCAAATACATCATGGGCGACGGACGCAAGCTGCGCGACCCGAACTACATGACGTTCAGCGATCGCAACTGCAACTACCCGCAGGCAAAGTATGCCAAGTGGTGGCTCACGCAGCTGCGCCGCTGGGGCTTCACGGAAGGCGCGCCGGACTACGAGGGCGTCGCGAAGCAGGTCATGCGCGGCGACATTTACGAAGAGGCGATGAAGGAAATCGGGGTCACCAATCGCAAAGCCGACGACACGGCCGAAACCTTCTTCGACGGCGCGAAGTTTGACCCGAAGGGCGACCTCGAGAAGTTCGCCGCCAGCTTCGCGATCAAGAGCTTGAAAGGATAATTCATGGACTTCATTCGCCGCTATAAACTCGACAGCTTCCTTCTGCCCCTCGTGGGCATCGGGATCTTCCTGGTGATTTGGCAACTCATCGCCGGGTCGGTCAAAACCGTGCAGGTGCTGGACGACTTTGGCGACACCATCACCAAGTCCACGCGAGTCGGCGTGAGCGCTGATCTCCCGTCGCCTGCGGAAACGTGGAAGGCCAGCAAGCCTTACCTCGTGGAGCCTTTCGCGAAACGTGGCGAACTCGATCAGGGCATTCTGTCCTTCACCACGTTGTCGCTCTCGCTAGTCATGCAGGGCTACCTTATCGCCCTGGCGATCGCGACACCGCTGGGCTTCTTCCTGGGCCTCTCGAAGACGTTCACCAAGGCCGTCGATCCCATCATCCAAGTCCTGCGTCCGGTTTCGCCGCTCGCATGGTTTCCCTTGGGACTCGTGCTGTTCAGTTCGGTGAAACTCATGGATGGTGGAGGAAAGACAGTCTTCGGGGCATCCGACGCAGCGGCACTTTTCACCATCGCCGTCTGCGCGATGTGGCCCACGGTGATGAACACCGCGGTCGGGGTGCGCGCCGTTCCCCAGGACTACCTGAACGTGGCCAAGGTGCTGAAGCTTTCGCGCACCAAGACACTTTTCAAAGTCCTGCTGCCCTCCACGCTGCCTTACATGTTCACCGGTTTCCGGCTCTCGCTGGGCATCGCGTGGCTCGTGATCGTCGCGGTGGAAATGCTCACGGGCCGTCCCGGTGTCGGCGGCTTCCTCTGGCAGGAATACAATGCCGGCAGCTACTCGCGCATCATCCTGTGCATTCTCACGATCGGCGTGATCGGCCTGGTGCTCGATCGCCTGATGTCCCTCGCGGAGTCCCGTTTCAAAACCGCCTAACGCATGCCACTTCTCGAAATCGAGCGCGCCTACAAGAACTACGGTCCCAAGTGGGAACGGACGGAGGTGCTCGCTGACATCAACCTGGAGATCGAGCGCGGCGAGTTCGTCGCGATCGTGGGATTCTCCGGAGCCGGCAAGACCACGCTGATGAACCTTCTCAGCGGTCTCGCTAAACCGGACTCCGGATCAGTTCGCTTCGATGGAAAACCTGTCGACGGCCCAAATCCGGCCCTCGCGCTGGTGTTCCAAAACTACAGTCTGCTTCCGTGGCTGACGGTGTATGAGAACATCGCGCTCGCAGTGGACCAGATCTTCCCGACCTGGACCGCGGCGAAACGGAAGGAGCACGTCGAGAAATACATCGCGATGGTGAACCTGGCGAAGGCGCACGACAAATTGCCTCGCGAGCTCTCCGGAGGAATGCGGCAGCGCGTCGCGGTGGCGCGCGCCCTCGCGATGGATCCGCAGGTGCTGCTGTGCGACGAACCGCTCAGCGCGCTCGATGCGCTCACCCGCGCAACGTTGCAGGATGAAATCGTCCGCATCAAACGCGAGGACGACAAGACGATCGTGCTCATTACGAACGATCCGGATGAAGCGATCCTGCTCGCAGACCGCGTCATTCCGCTGACCGCCGCGCCCAAGGCAACGCTGGGCCCCAGCATCCCGATTACGATCCCGCAACCGCGCGACCGAAAAACGATCGCCGAGGATCCCGAGTTCCGGCGCATCAAGCAGGAACTCGTCGACTATCTCCTGCGGAGCAAGAAGCGGCAGGTCACCGATGTGGAACGCAAACTGGTCCTCCCCGACATCATGCCCGAGGACCTCTCACAACCCAGGTCGGTGATCCCGTGGTTTGGAGGACGTGGGCCGATCCGCAGGAATGAAATCAAAACCACCCATGTGGAGGTGCCGAAATGAGCAGCTTTGCTGAGTTTACCCAACTGGGAAAAACCTACCGCACACCGAAGGGTCCCGCAGTCATCGTCCAGGACTTCAACCTGCAGATTAACAAGGGCGAGTTCGTCTGCCTCATCGGCCACAGCGGCTGCGGCAAGAGCACCGTGCTCTCGATGATGGCCGGTCTCAACGACATCAGTGATGGAGGCATCATTCTCGCCGGCAAGGAACTCTCGGGGCCGGGGCCGGATCGGGGCGTGGTCTTTCAATCACCTTCGCTCCTGCCGTGGCTCACGGCGTTCGAGAATGTGATGCTCGGCATCAACCAAGTCTTCTACACCGCGAGCAAAATCGAGCGTCGCCAGATCGCGGAATATTACCTCACGGTGGTCGGACTCGGCGACGCGATGCAGAAATATCCTGCCGAGCTTTCTCAAGGCATGCGCCAGCGCGTGGGCATTGCCCGCGCCTTCGCGCTCAAACCGCGCATGCTGCTGCTCGATGAACCATTCGGCATGCTCGACGCGCTTACCCGCTACGAGTTGCAGCAAGTCCTGCTCGAATTGTGGCGAACGGAAAAGATCACTGCGCTCATGGTGACGCACGACGTCGACGAAGCCCTCTATCTCTCCGATCGCGTCGTTTGCATGACGGACGGACCAGCGGCCACAATCGGCGAGATCCTTCCCGTCACTTTCCCGCGACCGCGCGACCGCGCCAGCGTGATGGCGCATCCAGACTATCCGAAGCTGCGGGAACAACTCATAAGCTTCCTCGAAGTCCGCGCGCACCATCGGCCAACCCCGGCCGTAGCGACCGCGGCGCCAGCCATTCCCGTCGCCTGAAACACTCCAAGACCCAAAAACGAAACAACCATCAATGATCCGCACACACTACAAAGCACCTTCACTCT
>CBHXZU010000517.1:0-4956 GCA_966125105.1 uncultured Prosthecobacter sp. | reverse complement strand
GAGTGGAAGCGGGCGGTGGATTGCTTTGCGGCGGATGACGTCAATACGCTGGTGTTGTGGATGCCGGGCGGGTTTCGGTCGCGGAAGTTTCCGCTCACGTGGCGCTACAACGCGGATCATCCGAACGTCCGGCAGGATTTCGTCCGCGAATTGATCGATTACGCGCATACCCGGCAGATCCGCGTGCTGCTGGGATTCACTCCATTTGGCTACGATGGCGTGAACCAGATGCCGCTGGAGCATCCCGATTGGAAGGCGAAGAAGGTGGACGGTTCTCCGGTGGATGAGTTTGGCATTCATTCCTGGGGCTGGAGCCTGTGTCCGGCGCAGCCGGAGGCCCGGCTGTTCATACAGGAGTATCTGCGCGAGATGATCTTTGATTTTTACCCGAATGCGGACGGGCTGATGGTGGAGTCGTCGGATTACAATGTCTGCCAGTGCGCGGAGTGCCGGGCGCGGCCGTACGAGGAGGAGTTTCGCTTGGCGAAGGCGATCTCCGCGGAGGTGTGGAAAGCCCGGCCAGAGGCGTTGATCCTCGTCTATCCGCATTACTTTACCGGAAAGAAAGTGCCCGGCCTGGAGAGCGCAGCGGCGCGCCAGCCGTTCGACGCGCGGTGGGGATTGGTCTTCACGCCGCATAGCGCGCATTTCGATGCGGAGCTCATCGCGCAGGCGAAGGTGAGCGTGTATTCCGGGCCGGAAGCGGCGCTGGGCACTCCCGCCGCAATCGCCGCAGGGGCCAAGGCTGCGCAGCGCCACGGGGTAAAAGGATATTTGCCGTCGTTCGAAGCGTTCAGTTACGTGGCCAGGCGGCCGGAAGGAGGCGAACCATCCTTTGTCGGGCGGCGACGCCGTCCGCTGGGGCTGGACCCGGAACGCGAAGGCCGCATGCCGTACGATCAGTTGCTCCCGCGCGTGCAACGGTTTGCCATGCGCGAGTTCAGCCGCGAGCCAGGGCTGCCGATGGAGACCTTCGAGCAACGGCTGGCGGAGGCGTTTTTCCCGAATGGAAAAGCCGCGAGTCGTGGGGATAATTCGAATCCCGCAAATGGCGGGGTTGAAGAAGCCCTTGCCGCCCCGCAACCATCTGCCGCGGAAAAAGACGCGCTGTCGAAGGATGACGGTGCGCGTCGTCGCGCCATCGCTGACCTGCTGGAACTGCAACGAATCTGGAACTTTGAGGCCGACTGGTATTGGGCGTCGCCGCTGCTGGATCCCGCATTTTTTCGGCAGCGGGCGAAGCGATTGAACTGGCCGGACGAAAAGCTGCGGGTTTATCAACGGCACCTCGAGCGGGCGCGGGAGATCGCGGCGCGTTACCGGGATTCTGCGAATCCCACCGCGAAGGAAATGGCGCGTCTGGCTGGGGAGATCGTGGAAGCGTGGGGCAATGATGGGCCGTTAACGGCGCGGGAGCGATGAGGTCTCGCAAGCTGCCAGGACTGCGCCGTGATGCTGGAGATGCAGACTTGGAAACCATGGCACTGAGCCAGTGGCTTGGCTGTGCAGTCAGCGGCTTCGCCGGATGGGTTTGAATAGAGCCGGGCCGGCTCTGCTACTTTACGCAAAAACGCCACGGGCGGGATGGCTCCTCCGCCTCGTGGCGTTCCGATTTCCTGTCCTGCGTGTGCCTCGGCTGCGTTAGCCCCGTTTTTCGATGGAAGCTTTTGACGCTTTCGGGTTCTGAAATGCTCCGCGCCCGCGATCCCACCCCCACAGGCCAGGCAGCCTATGCCACAATGTTTGGCGCTCCGCGCCATCGGTTAGCTGCCGGATGGCGCGGTGGGGCCGCTGCCACCGGTTTCTGAGCCGCTGCCGGAGCCACCGCCTTCGACGGGCTGGGGCTCGCGCTGTGGTGCACGTTGCACCCGGGAGACGCTGTTCCATTCGGCGAGCAGCGGGAGGTTGTTCGCCAGGATCACCTCCATGATCGCGTCGAGTTCACGGACGATGGCCAGGCCGCGGCGGGATTCGGCGAGAAGGCCGACGGTTCCGCCGACACGCGTGCTGCGGCCGAGTCCCTTGCGGGCGGTGGCTTCCTGCAGCGACTCCGCCAGGTCGCTCAGCTCGGTGTCGAAGTCCGCCGCCATGCCGCGGTCGACAAATGCGGCTTTGACGGCCGCGGGAGTGACCGCGGTTTTGATGGCGAGCGCGGACGCGATCAGCGCCGCGTAGGAGCTGGAGAGGGGGTTGCGCACCTGCTGGCGGATCTCGGGAAACGTTGCCGGGTCGAGGACCTTGGCGATGCCCGTGGCCTTGCGAACGACGCTGCGCAGCTCGGTGCCAAGGCGGACGCGTTCCGCGGTGGCGCCTTGGAAGATGCCGCGGCCTTCTTCCTGTGCGGCGCCCGCTGCAGTCATGTTGGTGACCACGGTTTGGTTGAGGGCAAAGAGCGCCGTGGCGCGCGCATTGACCGGGAGTCCTGGTTTACCGCCGAAGAGATTGACTCCGACGTAGGTCTCGTAGCGGTTTTTGATGATCTGATTCATATGTGTTTAGTTCTTGGTTCTTGGTTCTTCGTTTCTTGTCCCCGTACTCCGCCGCTCGACCCGGCCGGCTGTCCCGCTTGCGGTTCCGGGCGCCAGTCGTTTGGTGAATCACGATGACGAGGGAGGTTTTACCGGGCCCAACTGGACATCCGTGGTCCACCTGCGAAAAAAGTTCGGATTTTTTTAATCTGCGGGGTTCGGCGACCCCGGCGGAGTAGCTGCGCTTGCAAAAGCGCGGCTGGTTATAGCGATTGCCAAAAGTAGTTTCCGGATGCGCGCGCATCTCCGTAGTGGGGAAAGCGAGCGCTATCTGACGTAGCGACCTTCGCAAGAAGGTGCTGGTCGCAAAGAATGGCGGTTCTTGCGTTGGAAAGCGTGATCTCCAGCACGTTTTTGCAAACGTGGCTACGACCTCCGCCCGTGATTCGTAGTCACCTTCGCAAGAAGGTGCTCGTTCACGTCGCTCCAATCAGTAGCCGGACCCTATATTCGGCAGATGCTATAAAGAGCGGGGGCTTGGCGCCTGGGCGTCCAAGGAGTCGAAGTGCCACTTTCTTGCGAAAGTAGCTGCGTCTGCAAAGACGTGGCAGACCCGCGCGGGTCGTCGAGCGTTACGCCATCGGCGGCGCGGTCTTCACGTCAATGGCGGCCTTGCGTTCCAACAGAACGTCCACGGCGCGAGCGACGATGGGCCGGGCTTCGGTCATCCTGGGATTCCACGCGACGATGAGGCGGCGGCGAATTGCCTGGAGGAACCGCGGTCGCAGCATGACCGTTTCGCCTGGCGCGAATTCCTTCTGCGCGGTGTCGGGGAGGATTGCCGCGTAATCGCCGTTGCGCACTCCGGCGATGGCGAGCGCGGCCGACGATCCTTCCACGACGACGGTTAGCTTCAGATCCGCGTTTGCTGCCGCTTCGTCGAAGCGCTGGCGCGTCCAGCCGTCGGCGGGTGCAATCATGGGCAGTTCGGGCAGCCATGACCGCAAGCGGCTGGGTGCGCCAGCCATGGCGCGGGGAACGAATAGCGCATAATTGAACTCCATGAGGAACTCCGCCTGCAGGGGCGGGACTACGGAGTTTTCGCGGATGACGGCGAGATCGAGCTGCAGATCGCGCAGCCGGCTCGCGAGGGATTCACTGGGGGCCCTGACCAGCGTGACGCGCGCGCCGCGCAGGCTTTGCCGCAACTCGGGCAGCCGAGGCATGAGCAGCGATTCCATGACGCTGGCTCCGCCGCCAATGGAAACCTCGGCGGGGCGGCCGGCGCACTGCCGCGCGAACTCGGCAAGTTCGATGAACTGCTTTTGCGCCAACTGGCTCAAGGCCCGCCCCTCCTCCGTGAGGATGAGGCGCTTGCCGCGACGGCGGGCGAGCCTGGTCTCGAAGAAGGCTTCGAGTTCTTTGATCTGCCGGCTGAAGAGGCTCAGCTTCGCTGGATCGTGGCCCGCGGCCGAGGTGAGGGAGCCGGACTCGGCCAGCAGGCACAGCGCGCGCAGACGCTCCAGCGTGAGCCCGGTTCGGGCGAAGAGCGCCGCAAACTTATCCATCGAGTTAAGATCCTTGCGAATCCCAGTCTGAATGCCGAGCGCGGAATGCATCACGGTGGCGCCATGCAAAAGTATGACTTCATTGGAGACATCCACGGAGAGGCGACGATGCTGCGACGGCTGCTTGCGCGCCTGGGCTACAGCGAACGCGGCGGCGCTTACGGGCATCCGGAGCGGCGGGTCGTCTTCCTGGGCGATTATGTGGATCGCGGCCCGAGGATCGAAGAAACCCTGCAGATCATTCGCCGGATGGTGGAGCATGGCGCCGCGATCGCGTTGCTCGGGAATCACGAACTCGACGCCGTCTTCTACGCGACACCTTTGCCGGGCGCCGGCGGCTGGCTGCGTCCGCACAACGAAAAGAACCGGGAGATGCAGGCGGCGACGGCCGCGCAGTTTCGCGGCCGCGAGCGCGAATGGCGTGACTGGCTGGACTGGTTCCAGACGCTCCCGATGTGGATGGAGACTTCAGCGTTCCGCGCGGTGCATGCCTGCTGGAGCCCGGCCAGCATCGAGCGCCTCCGCGGCGCGCCGACCCTGGCCGGCTGGAACCTGGCTCGCGCGGCGGACGAAACCACCCCGGAAGGCGCGGCGATCCGGCTGCTCCTGAAGGGCCCTGAGATCGATCTCCCGGCGGGGGTGACGGTGGCCGGACGGATCGGCCGACGGTTTGGACGCATGCGGCTGCGGTGGTGGCAGGATAATCGGCAGCTCTCCTACGCAGAGGCGTGCATCAACCGTTACGAGGCCGGGCCCAATCTCCCAATTTCCACGGCGCCCGATGATCAGCTCGCGCCTCCTGCAGTGGATGAGCGCCCCGTGTTCTTTGGTCATTACTGGCTGATGGAAGGGCCGCCCGCTCCCGTCGCAGCAAATGCCGCGTGTCTCGATTACGGCGTGGCTGCGGGCGGACCTTCCGT
>CBHXZU010000516.1:0-4958 GCA_966125105.1 uncultured Prosthecobacter sp. | reverse complement strand
ACAGCCCATGCCGAGCGCACGACGGTCTCGAACTGCATCCGCAATGCCGCAGCCACTGCGGCCTTCGGTTGGACGCGGGAAGAGTTTCTGGCCTTGAACGCCGATCAGCTGCGGCCGGCTACGGTTTCTCTTTCATTGCGCGCCCGACTGGCGGAACTGCGTCTCAGCAAATCGCAGTCGCGTGTGGCGGCAGATTTCCAGTTCGCCACCAAGCCGGGGGCGGTGATCCGGGCGGAAGTTGCTTGGCTATTGATGGAATACCACGGCCGGACGGTGATTCACGCCACGGTGATCGATCGCAGCAAGCAATACGAAGCCGAGGAGGAAAACAACGAACTCGCGGAGGTGCTGAATCTCGCGTCCGACGCCATCATCGTATGCGACTTGGAGCGCGTCATTCTTTTCTGGAATCACGGTGCCGCGAAGACCTATGGCTGGACTCCCGACGAAGCGGTCGGAAAGAAAGCGCATGAGCTCTTCAAGCTCGACTCGGAAATTACTTTGAAATGCATGAGCGGCCTCCTGGAGAAAGGGGAGTGGCACGGCGAAATCCCGAATGCCCGGAAGGACGGCTCCGTCGCGACGGTTAACAGCCGGTGGACGCTAGCGCGCCATGAACAAACCGGCGCGCCGAAATGCGTGCTGATGATCAATAGCGACATTACCGAGCGAAAGAAGCTGGAGTCGCAGTTCTATCGTTCGCAGCGGCTCGACAGCATCGGCACGCTCGCGAGCGGCATCGCGCATGATTTGAACAACATCCTTTCGCCAATCCTCATGGCGACGGGGATCCTCCGCCAATCCGAGCTGGAAGAGGAAGATCAGAAGATGCTGGCGATCATCGAGGGCAGCGCGGAACGCGGCGCCGGCATCGTGAAGCAGGTGCTCACTTTCGCCCGCGGCGCCGATGGCGAACGCGTGCCGTTGCAGCCGAAGCACATCGTCGTGGAAATGACGAAGGTGATGGCGCAGACGTTCCCGAAGAACGTCAACGTTCATACAAACATCCCGCCGGATCTTTGGATGATCACCGGCGATGCCACACAGCTTCACCAGATCCTGCTGAACCTTTGCGTGAACGCGCGAGATGCGATGGGGGAAAAGGGCGGCACCATTCGCATTACCTGCGAAAACGTGGAGGTGGATGAGCACCTGGCGTCGATGAACCCGGGCGCGCAGCTCGGCTCGCACGTTTGTATCAGCGTCGCGGACACGGGATCCGGCATGACCGCGGAGGTGATGGAAAAAATCTTCGATCCGTTCTTCACCACGAAAGAGCAGGGGAAAGGCACAGGCCTCGGTCTCGCTACGGTGATCGGCATCGTCAAAGGGCACAAAGGCTTTATCACGCTGCAGAGCCAGGTGGGAATCGGCACGACCTTCCGCGTGTTCCTTCCGGCAAACGTCGAAGCCGAGGACACAAGCGCCAAGGCAGGCGATGAAGAGTCAATCCAGGGCAATGGCGAGACACTGCTCGTGGTCGACGACGAAGCGACGATTCGCGAAGCGATTGTCACGACGTTGGAGGTCAACGGTTACCACTGCTACACGGCGGAAGATGGAACCGACGCGCTCGCTCTATTCTTCGAGCGTCGCAATAACATCTCAGCAGTAATCACGGACCTCCATATGGGCGTGATGGACGGCATCGAACTCACGCGTTCGCTGCGCAGGCTCGCTCCCGAAACCAAGATCCTGGTTTCCAGCGGCCACATCTCCGTCGAAAAGCGCGCCGTCCTCGAGGGCCTCGGCGTGATTGCCATGCTGGAGAAGCCTTACACGGCGGAAAAACTCCTACGTTCGGTCAAGGAAGCCCTGAACCACAAAGAGGGCGTGGTCGAGATTCCTCGATAAAGTGATTGCTGGAGACCGGCGGCGAGTAGGACGTCCCGCCAAGGCATCGTTGCGACCGACTGCAGCCCCTAACCGACGACCAGCCCGCGCTGCGCCCCGTCGCTTTTAAAGCTTGTTCAACTCTTCGAGCAACGCGCCACTCGTCAGACCGTCGGCCATCCAGTAATCGCCGCGTTTGCGGAAGAGCACGTATGCCGGCACGCCAGCGCGCCCCATCTTCTTCAGGGCATCCGTAATGTCGGGTGGCTCGTTCGTGTAGTCGGCTTTTACAAACAGGACATTCTTTGCCTTGAACGCGTCCTGGATCGGTTGTGTGTCGAGCACGAGCTTCTCGAAGGCGATGCAGTTTAGGCACCAGTCCGCGGTGAAATCGACGAACACCGGGCGGCCTTCTTTCAATCCTCCGCGAACCTTGGCTACGAGCCCGGAACTTTTCGACGCCGGCGCCACCACTTTTCCTTGGATGAACATCCACCACCCGCCGACGATGAGCACGAGCGCGACTACCCATTGCCAGCGACGACCATGATACGTTCCGAATAGCCAAGCCGCGATGGCAAGAACGAGCAGGAAGTAACCTACGGTCACCACCATTCCGGTAGATGGGAAAGACCGCATGAGGAATACGGCAAACCCCAGCATCACAAATCCGAGCACTTGCTTGAACCGCACCATCCACGTTCCTGGTTTTGGCAGGAAGCGCATCCACGCAGGCTGCCAGGTAAGCAGGAAGTAAGGCAGTGAAAGTCCGGCAGCGATGGAGGCGAAGAGCGCAAACACGGCCGGCCCTGGTTGATTGACGGCCGCTCCCAAGATCGGCGCAACGACCGGCGCGGTGCAACTCGTGCCCAGCAGGGTGGTGAAAAATCCGTGCACGAACGCGCCACCCAATCCCTCTTTGCCGGACAATTCGCTCAACTTCGATGTCGCACCTCCACCGAGCGTCACCTCGAACACCCCCAACAGGCTCAATCCGAAGACGAACATAATCGAGATGAGCACGGTGAGGACGATCGGGTTCGAGAACTGGGAGCCCCAGCCGAGTGATTTGTTAAATGCCGCCAGTCCGAGCACCAGGATCGCGAGCAAAATGAAAAACCCGAACACTCCGGCGCAAAATGCGAGGCCCAGCCGGAAGATGCGATCCCTCGATTGGCCGGCTTGTTGAACGAAGCCGAAGATCTTGAGGCTGATCACCGGCAGGACGCAGGGCATCAGATTCAGGAGCAGCCCACCGAGAAAGCCATAAAGCAGCTGAAGCCACAGGCTGTCCTTCTTCGCGCCCGCTTTGATGTCATCAAACGGATCCCACGTATCACCATCGCCCGGCGCTGCCGCCGTCTCATCGGCTTTCTTCGAAGCCTTCTCCTCCTGAATTGGCGGCGGGTCGCCAATGTACCACCCTTTGCGCGCCCCGCTCCCGTCTTTCGTCACGAGCAGTCCAGTCCAGTCAGGCTCCGAGTCGAAAGGAAACCGCGCGACGCGCGCTCCGTCCGGCGCTTTCTCCATGGTCGTTTCCTTCTCGATCTCGAAGAGTCCGCGAAAGCCCGGCGGCGGAATCGGGAAAAACTCAACCTCCGTCTCCGGCGGCAGTCCGCCGATGCGCACGCTCAGCTTCTTGTCCGCGAAGGCAAACTTCACGTCCTTCGTCGGCGGCTCCGAAGTCTGCGGCAATTCCGCCAGCCAGGTTTTGAAAAGCTCCGCGTTTGCCGGGGCCGCAGAGCCTGCCGGCAACGTGATCTCGAGCTCCGCCTTGCCGGGCAGACACTGGTCCGCGCAGACCTGCCACTTCACCTTCACCCGCAATTTGAACGGCCCTCCCTCAAGCTTCTCCGGCGGTGTGATCTTCACCGGAAACATCACCTCGTGCTCATAGGCAAAGAGCGTCTGCTTGTATTGATCGATGACCTTGTGTGGCAGCGGGAAATCGACCGGCGCAGCCGACCAGCCTGCAGGTAATTCCCACCCCGTCACCGTGAGCGGGTAGCCTGCGCTGCCGGGGAAACGCCAATAGAGATGCCATCTCTCCAGCAGCTCAAAATGAAAGCCGAGATGGAATGGCTTGCCGCCCTCCACCGCTGTCGTGTCGGCGAGCAGCTGCACTTTCGTGATCTCTTCGCCTCTCGCCGTTTGCTGCGCGCGCGCGGACGGGATGCCGATCAGCGCGAAGGCGAGCAGCAGCAGGAGAGGGAGCCGGACAATGGATCGCATGTTGGTGAGAATGGATGAGGGCCGTTAGCGGCGAGCGACGAGAGCACGATTAGACCGCGCGAGGGCCGCCGCCGTTGAATGGAAGAGCGCTTCGAGCTCGGAACGTTGTACTTTGCCGACGAGCATCATGGCCACGGCGCCCTCGCTCCAGCTTGCGGTTTGGTATCCGCGCATTTCTTTGAAAATCGGCGAGCCCGCGGCTGGGGCATCCGGAAGGGTGCCCCGGTTCATCGTCACGAGATGCACTTCCCGGCCGTTCTTGAAATCGAAGCAAACGATGCTTAGCGGTTGCCCGCGCCAGGAGCGCTTCGCGCAGCCGAAGATGGGCAGTTTGCGCACTTGCGGCGGCAGCGTGGCGGGTGAGGGGCAGGTCTGCGCGGCTAGCCACGCGCGGATCTGCGGCAGATCGTTCACCACATGATCCAGCGGCCCGGTACTCCCGTCCTGCTCGATCGCCGCGACTTCCATCACCGCAGCGTCCTGCCAGGTCAGTCGATCCTCGGATGGATTGGTCGACCGGAAGACGACCGCCGAAACCATCAGCAAGACAATCGCGGCAACCGCGACGAGCTCGCTGTTGCGAAAGCTGCGCCACACGCGTTTTTCAAACCAGCCGCGCCACCCGCCGCGCCGCACTTGCGCTCCCGCTAGAATGCGCTCGCGCAAGCCCGGCGGAGGCTCCACCCCGCGCAGCTTTTTGCAAAGCTCCGCATCCTGGCGCTTTTCGCATTCGGCCCAGTCGGTGAGTTTCGGATCGCATTTGCACTGATGCAGCGCGTCGGCGATTGCGGGATCGGCGTCGTCCTGGCCGTTGGGCCGTCGGGCGCTGAGAAAGAGGCGGGGATCGGGGTTCATTGGGCGGCTCCTTTCGTTTGGTCGAAGGGGACAACTTT
>CBHXZU010000515.1:0-4960 GCA_966125105.1 uncultured Prosthecobacter sp. | reverse complement strand
CCCTTGGAAAAAATCCTTGGCATGTTGCCCGGCATGGCTAACGTCCGCGACCTTCAAATTGACGAGAAGCAGATCAAGCGGACCGAAGCCATCGTATTATCGATGACTCGGGAGGAGCGGACGAAGCCGGATATTCTAAATGCCCGACGTCGTCAGCGAATCGCCCGCGGGAGCGGCAGCACCGTCACTGAAGTGAACGAACTCATCACGCGTTTCAATGAAATGCGGAAGATGATGAAGCAAATGCCTCGGATGCAAAAGATGATGGCCCGAAAGGGTAAGAATCTTTTCCCCGGGGCTGATATTTCTAAACTCAAACCACCGCAATAGATTCATGGTTGTCATCCGACTCCGCCGCGAGGGCGCAAAGAACGCCCCCTATTATAAGATTGTCGTCGCCGATCAGCGCAGCCCGCGCGACGGCAAGTTCATCGAGATCGTCGGGAACTACGATCCCAAAAAGGAAGGCGCGAACGCCAATATCGACCTCGGTCGCGTTGACTACTGGGTGAAGAATGGCGCCCAGCCGAGCGACACGGTGCGCAGCATCGTGAAGAAGGTTCGCAAGGCCTCGAACGTCGCCGCCTAATCGCCCTAATCGTCTGAGGGCGTCATAGCCGCCAAGATCGGGCGGTAATTTTCACGCAAAGTGCGGGCAGTAAACGCTGCCTGCACTTTGCGCTTTTCGTTTTAATCGCTCCCTGATTGATAAATGCATATGGAGCGTTTCCTCGACTACGTTTTGCGCCAACTCATCGAGTTCCCCGATGAATTGGTAATCCTTAAAGAGGAGGCTCCGAAGAAGACCGTTTACCGCATCCAAGTGCGTCAAAGTGACATTGGGAAGGTGGTCGGTAAACACGGGACGACGATTGCGGCGATTCGCAATCTCGTTGCGGCAGCTGCAGCCAAGCATGGAAATCGGGCGACTGTAGAAATTCTGGAAGATCATCCGCAGCGAGCGGATCGCCCACCGGTGCAACCGCAGGCGATTCGGAAGCCGGAAGAAGCGCCTTCGCAAGAATAGGCCCGGGCGAATCCGGCACCAATGTTCCAGACGTTCAACGGTGGAACTCCCGGCAGCATGGACGCGGGGCAACGTCCAATTTCCAACGTTCAACGCTCAACGTCCAAGTGGGATTGAGCGCCTTCGGCGTCTGGAGAACGGAAGGCTTCTCCGCAGGAGTCACCTTGGTCGCGGTGTGGAACGTTCCCGGCTAAAAAAGCTCGTTCGCGTTTCATCCCAACCGCCGAAGGCGCGCGCATCTGCTTGGACGTTGGAAGTCGAGCGTTGGACGTTGCCGGGCGCAAGGTTGATCAGGGATTGCGATGCTGAACGTCTCGCAACGCTGTTTTGAACCATGGGGGCGGACCCTGACTGCGCCCGGTTGCATTTTGCTCACCGAGGTTTGACAAAACTCTCACAAGCCTCTGGCTCTGTTTCCGTATGACTAACAGGCGCGGCTTTGGTCGCGCTTGCATGTTATCGTCCATTTCTCACCTCCGCGCTCGCATGAATCCGCCCACCCGACTGTCCGTCGCGTTGATAGCGCTCACTTCGATTGTTCTCCCTCGGATCACGTGGGCTGAGAACGAGATCGGTTTTGTGGAGACGTTTGCGCTGGCGGCGGATCGCGAGAAGGCGCTCGCGGAACTCGTTCCGGGATCGGAGGACTACTTCTATTACCACGCGCTGCATTATCAGCACACGCGGAACGAGCCGCGGTACGCGGAGATCATGAAGCAGTGGCGCCAGCGGTTTCCCGATGAATCGCCGCGGCGCGTGGTGATCGAGAATCGGGAAGCGTTGCTCGCTTATGAGAAGGCGCCGCAGAAGACGATCGATTATCTCAAGGATCGGCTCCACGTTCAACTCGAGCACCAGCAGGAAGCCCGCGACCAGGCGCCGAACCTTCCGACCTCGTTGGATCCGAAGCTGATCGAGCGGGCGGTTTACGAGCAGGACGCGCTGGCCAATGACGCGCCCCTGGAGTCGCTGTCGCTTTCCGCGGCGGAGGCTTTGGTGACGCAGAAGAGCAAGCTCTCGATCGAGCAGGTTCGCGCGGTGCTGGCAAAGCTCGAGCGGCCGGATCTGCCCGGATTGGTGAACTTCATCGCGGCCGAACTCCGCGACGAGAACTCCGCCGGTTTCGGATCGGTTTCGATCCACGAGAAACTGCTCCCGGCGCAGCTCGATGCTTTGGCGAAGTTGATTCCCGCGCTCGCAACCGAGGATGATTTTGTGAAAGTGCGGCTGCGCAAGCTGGCGCCTTCGGAGGACGTGAATGTGCAGATCGACGCGGCCGAGCGCGAGGCGTGGCTGAATCGTCTTTGGGCTTACGCGCAAACGCTCCCCTCCTCTTTCAACACGATTAAAGCGCGCATTCTTTACATGCGGCTCGATCACGACCGGAAGAAAGGCGTCTACGACAGCGCGCGCTTCCTCGAATACCTGAAAACCCCGCGGCAGGTGGAATACGCGCAGCCGCGCTGGCTGGAGCGGGTCACGCAGCAGCATCCGGCCGCTGAACTCGACGCAGATCTTTCCGAGGAGATCGAGGGGGGCGCACCGGTGGGCGACGATTCTGCGCTCGTTCGCGAATATTTCCTCACACTCTTCGATCGCGCCGGGACGGCCAATCCGGGCGCGCTCGGCGAAGCGATGATGAAGCCTTACCTCCCGTATGTTCTCGATAGCTGGCTGCGACCGATCCTCGCGGAGGCGCTGATCGTCGGCGGACATGGTTCGCCTGAACGGTGGGCCAGCATGCTCAGCCCCGATGCGTTCCAGGCACTGAAGGAGCGCGTCGATATCGATTTCCCGAAAACGAATCCGGAACACTTCGCTCCGGGCGCTGACGTGGCCTTCGACGTCACGCTCAAGAACACGCCGAAGCTTCTGGTGAAGATCTACGAGCTGAATGCGCTGAACTACTTCCTCGACGCGAAGAAACAGTTGAACACGGACCTTCCGGTCGACGGCCTCGTCGCCAATTCCGAGCAGACGCATTCGATGGAGAACGGTCCTTTCCGGCGCGCGCGGCAAACGTTCCGTTTTCCCGAACTGAAAGGACGGCGGGGCGCGTGGCTCATCGAGTTCATCGGCGGCGGACGCAGCAGCCGCGCGCTCGTGCGCGTGGGGCAATGGCAAATGGTGCAAAACAGTGGGCCGAGCGGTGACGTGCTGCACGTGCTCGATGAGAATGGGCAGGAAGTGGTGGACGCCGTCGCGTGGCTCGACGACCGCAAGTACACGCGCAGTGAAAAGCTCGGCGGCATTCCGATTCCCTACAGCTCCGACTCGGGCCAAAAGCCGGTCGTCCTCGCCAGTCCCGATGGAACATTCGCCACGTTGACCGAGTGCTACCGGCACTCCGAATACTACAACTTCGACGCGCAGTTTCACATCGAGCGCGAGCAGCTCCTGGCCGGACGAACGGCCACGCTCGCGATCCGCGTGGGACTATTTACGGGCGAGGCGCAGCTCGATCCCACCATCCTCAAAGAGACACGGCTCACCGTCACCGCCACGACGCGGGACAACATCACCACCACGCAGGAATTCGAGAGCCTGAAGTTCAGAACCGGCTCGGTGATCACGCAGCAGATTACGGTACCAGAGAATCTCGCCTCGGTAAGCGCGGAGCTCACCGCGAAAGTCGATTCGCTCACTGAAGAGCATCACACAGAGGATCTCAGCGCCGAGAAGGAGTGGACGCTGAATGAGATCGACGGCACGCCGTTCTCGAGCGACGGCTTTTTTGCGAAGATCGGCGGCGCTTACGTTTACGAGCTCCTCGGGAAGAATGGCGAACCGCGGGCAGACAAACCGGTCACTTTCACCATCACTCGGCGCGGATTCTCGCGTCCGCAAACGATCTCCTTGAAGACTGACGCCAAAGGTCGCGTGCAACTCGGCGGCCTCGGAGGCATCGACCGGATCGACGCGGAAGCGCCGAACGGACGCAAAGGCACGTGGACGCCGCGGGACTACGAGCGGACGTGGGACACGGAAATCCACGTGAGCGCCGGCCAAGTCGCGCGCATCCCTGCCCCGCCCGGGCTCCCGGCGGATCCGCAAGGCCTCGCGTCCGAGTTGTCCCTCCTGCAGGTGAATGGCCAAACGTTTGTCGCGGATCACGTTTCCAAGGTGAAACTCGAGGGCGGTTTCCTCGTGATCGGCGGTCTTGCGCCAGGCGACTACTCGCTGCGTTTCCGCAATCACGAATCCGCGCCGGAGATCGCGATCAAGGTCACTGCCGGGAAAGCGCAGCAAGGCTGGTATTTTGGTCCGGCCCGCAATTTGCAGGGGAAAGGCGAAACGCCGCTGCAGATCACTGGGCTCGACATCAACAACGAGGCCCTCACGGTGCGGCTCGCGAACGTCACCCCGTTTACTCGCGTGCACGTGGCAGCAACGCGTTTCGATCCGGGCACAGGCATCTTCGGCGGTCTCGCTGGGTTCACGCGATTCGAACCTGCCTCGGGGACGCCAGCTCGCCGCCCAAACTTGTATTCCGCCGATCGCGCAATTGGGGACGAGTATCGCTATATTTTGGAGCGGCGGTTCACGAGGACCTTCCCTGGCAACATGCTCACTCGTCCGGGACTGCTCCTCAATCCGTGGGAGATCCGCAGCACGGACGTGGAGACTTCCTCGCAAAAGCAGAGCGAGGCGCCGAAATCGACCGAAGGCGGCGAAGAAGGAGAAATGGGCACGGCCAAGTCAGTAGTGCCGATGGAGGAATCCGCGGAGGAGCCCGGAGCGAACTTCGACTTCCTCGCGGCGCCCGCGCCCGTGCTCTACAATTTGATCCCGGAGAAGGATGGCACGGTGAAGATCGATAGTCGCGCGCTCGGCGATCGTCAGCACATTCAAATCTACGCGGAGGATCTCGCAAACGCCGTGTGGCAGAGCTTCGCGGTGTATCTCGTGCAGGGGCTGGCGCTGGGAGTTTTC
>CBHXZU010000514.1:0-4964 GCA_966125105.1 uncultured Prosthecobacter sp. | reverse complement strand
TTAACCGGGAACTCCAGCATCGAGTGAAGAACACGCTCGCCGTGGTTCAGGGACTCGCCGTTCAGACCTTCCGTGACTTTCCCGATGCGGGTGGTGCGTTGGACAAACTCCAGGGGCGCATTCGAGCGCTCGCGGAGCGCATTGATCGCGCGCGTGTAAACCGCGATGTCTTCGTGCAGCGGGCCATCGCTCCCGATTCCGAGCAAGCCATCGAGAACAATCAGCGGCTCGCCGCCCGCGGTTTCCAGCGTCTGCAAATCACCCGTCCGGCACGCGCCTGCCTCTTTGAATTTCTTTCGGGGGAGATCCTTCCACTTCGTTCCGGGAAAGGCGCCGATCAGCCGCACATCCCAGCCCGCCGCCGCCAGGTGCCGGGCCGCCACGAGCGCATCACCGCCGTTATTGCCCTTGCCGAAAACTGCCAGGCAAAGCCCCGGCTTTGAAAACGTCACGCGAACCTCCCGCGCGATCTTCGCGCCGGCTTCTTCCATCAATTGTTCCGCAGAAACGCCGCCGGCAAACGCGCTCTCTTCGACCGCCCGCATCGCTGCGCAGGACAGGATCATTGCTCGATCAGTAGCACGCCCGAATTCCGCGGGCAATCCCCTCCGCAAGCCGCTGCCGGTACGAGGCTGTATCGATTCTCCGTGCTTCCGCTTTATTCGTGAGGAAGCCGAGTTCACACAAAACCGCCGGAATGCTCGTCCGGCGGATCACAAAGAAACCGCGCGTCCTTACTCGCCGATCCATCGTGCCGGTCGCGGAGAGGAGCGAGCGATGAATTGCTGAGGCGAGCTTCGCGCTGCGGCTCCCATTGTAATAATAGGTCTCGATTCCGTAGGCGTCGTAGTTCGTGGCGCCATTGAAATGGACGCTCACGAAGATGGCGTTGCGCTGCGCATTCGCGATTCGGCAGCGATCGCCCAAGCCGACGAACACGTCGCTGCGCCGCGTCAGGATTGTGCGATATCCCGCTTCCCGGAGCACGGCGTCCAGCCGCTTCGCGACGTCGAGCGTGTAGCCCTTTTCCGGGACCTTCTGGCCCGGCATTCCTCCGCGATCGTGGCCGCCATGGCCGGCATCGATCACCACCAAGGGACGCGCCATGGCGCAAGTCGTGAAGACAACGACCAAACACAAAACCCGGAGCAATCGAAACATCAGCATGGCAGAAACGCGGAACAAGACGACGCCGGGCGCCTGCATGTTCAATCTGTCGCCGTGCGGCAAGCGCAGAATTCCGGCCGGCGCCTGGGGTGGTTGGGTCGACGAGTTCATCGCGATCGATTCTAGCCGGATTTACGTGTGTGCCTAGGGCTGAGGCAATAAGGAGCACCCCTGATGCGCCAATCGCGCTTATCGGTGGGCTTCAATCACCAGCGCGGTTGCATTGTCCCGCCCAGACTGCTGAACGGCTGTGTGCACAAGTCGGTGCGCCGGGTTCATGCTCGCCTCGGCAGCCGTTGGCGATCTCAGGAGATCCGCGATGGTGTTGTCGTATAATCCATCCGTGACGCCATCGGTGCAGAGGAGGAATCGGTCGCCGGGCTCAAAACATACAGCGCCGACCTGGGGATCAACGAACTGATTTCCCGCGCCGAGGGCCTTCTGGAGCACGTTGCGCCGCGGGTGATTCCTCGCTTCGCGCTCATTGATCTGCCCGTTGCGAAAGAGCCAGCCGACGTAGGTATCGTCGTGACTCACTTGTTTGATGCCGCCGGCTGCGGGCAGGTAATAAAGTCGGCTATCGCCGACATGGGCGAAATACATCCATCCCGGTGTGAACCAGCACATGGTGAGCGTTGCCCCCATGCCCGAGCACTCCTCGTAGCACTCGCTCAAGTGCGTGAGCGCGCGATGAATCTGCTGGTAGAGTTCCGGGAAAACGTCGTCAAAATCCACCGCCATGCCGACCGCGGAACGCTGAAAGGCTGCAGGGAGCAGGTGGGTAATTTTGTCGATGGTAACACTGCTCGCGAATTCGCCGGACATGGCGCCGCCCATGCCGTCGCTAACCGCAAAGGCAAAATCCATGCGCTCGGTCGGCGCTTCACCAAACTTGCCAAGCCGGTAAAGATCGTTGGCGTCGAATTGCAGGCCCAGGAAGGAGTCCTCGTTGTTTTTGCGGATACGTCCGCGATCCGTGTGCCCAAACCACTGCAAGCTGGGCGCGATTTGGACGTTACTGTGGTGCTGCATCGGAGGAGGTGTCGGTCGAGGTGAGGGCAATGGGCAGTTTGGAATGGCTTGGCGGTGGGTTGCCGCCCTGCTCTCCGAGGATTGTGGCGAACTCGAAATCGATCAGGCAAAACCGTCCATCCTGCTGGCGATAGGTGACGTTGCGCATGTCCGGATCATCATGGCGCACCCCGAATCCCTCGAGTTCGGCAAACAGTTCGCGCACGCGAGCCTCATCCAGATGCTCCACCCGGGCCCCGCAGTTCGAAGTGACAATCCGCAACTGGGCCTCGTCCGCCTCGAGCAGTCGCGGCACGAAGGGGCAGCCCCTTTCCTCCAGGTACCGCAGAACTTTCACTTCGTTCGTGAAACGTTCCTCCGCCTTGGGGCCCCGGAACGTCTTAAAGACGCGTCCGTCGTAACTGATCCGCACCAGCGCGCGGGCGGTATCTTTTACATCACGCATTTGCCGACAACGTTGCGTGCTCCGCGCCGACGGGCAAGGACGATCGGGAGATCAGAGGTCCGAGTCAGATGCGGGCTCTGCCAGGACATGACTGACACTCGTGGCTCAAGACATGGGTAACACATTTTGGCTCTGCCGGGGGCGGATACACGTCAGGATGTCCCAATCGACGCGCCGACGCTTACGGCTGACTTCCGACCTCTGATCCAAGATCTCAATTGCGCGAAAAATTTCCGCCTTTCCCTCCATGGCACCTGTTCTGCTAAACGGTGCAGCGCGCAGCTGCACCTTCCCTGTTAGGAGGTTAAAAAACGAACCAAAATCGCGGCCAATTTTGCGCAGGCTGCTTAAAAAGATACACAACACAGCAACAATGGCGAAATACAAACTGGAGTACATCTGGCTCGACGGTTACGAGCCCGTTCCGAACCTCCGCGGGAAAACCCAAGTCAAAGAATTCAGCAGCTTCCCGAAGCTCGAAGAACTCCCGCAATGGGGCTTCGACGGCAGCTCGACTCGCCAAGCCGAGGGCCGCAGCTCTGACTGCATCCTCAAGCCCGTGGCCGTGTATCCCGACCCGACCAAGGAGAATGGCGCGCTCGTGATGTGCGAAGTCATGAATCCGGACGGCACGCCGCACGTCAGCAACAGCCGCGCGACGATCCTGGACGATCCCGGCACGTGGTTCGGCTTCGAGCAGGAATACTTCCTCTACAAAGACGGAGCCCCGCTGGGCTTCCCGGCCGGTGGTGGCTTCCCGCCGCCACAGGGCGAGTACTACACGGGCGTCGGCTATAAGAACGTGGGCGACATCGCTCGCGAGATCGTCGACACCCATCTCGACCTCTGCCTCGAGGCCGGCATCAACCACGAAGGCATCAACGCCGAAGTGGCGAAGGGCCAGTGGGAATTCCAGATCTTCGGCAAGGGCTCGAAGACGGCGGCCGACCAAGTTTGGATGGCCCGTTACCTCCTCGTCCGTCTGTGCGAACAGTACGGCGTGGACGTGAACTTCCACTGCAAACCGCTCGGCAAGGATGTCGACTGGAACGGCTCGGGCATGCACACGAACTTCTCGACCGAGTTCATGCGTGAGAAGGGCGGCAAGGATTACTTCGAAGCACTGATGGCTGCGTTCGACAAATACAAGAACGAGCACATCGCCGTTTACGGCCCGGACAATCACCTGCGCCTCACGGGTCTCCACGAGACGCAGTCGATCGACAAATTTAACTACGGTGTCGCGAACCGCGGCGCGTCGGTCCGCGTCCCCCACAGCTTCGTGAACAACGGCTACAAGGGTTACCTCGAAGATCGCCGTCCGAACTCGCAGGGCGACCCATACAAGATCGCCAGCCGCATCCTGCAGACGATCGCGACCGTCCCGACCAAGTAAGGACTGATCGCAGTCGCTCAGACTGTTTAAGCAACGCCGTCCCGCGCAAGCGGGACGGCGTTTTGCGTTTCCACCTTGGATCTTTCACCGCGACGACGCGACGGACGCGACGCAATGCAATGCAAAAAAACCACGGCAGGTAACACAGGGGAAACTACGAAGAACGCGAAGGTTTTGCTTCGTTCGAAGATGACGGCCGTCGCGAGTGGCGCGCTGTGGTTTTTACCACGGAGCGCGCGGAGACCACAGAGAGGATCCCCAGATCAATGTCTTCTCGTCGGACCACAGGATCCTCGCGGTCAGGCACGGCGGTCCGAAATCATCCCCCCAATGGCACCAATTTCACGCGCGTCGCACGAACTTCAGGGATAAGGTTTCAGGACGGCGGTCGTCTCCGTGAACTCCGTGCGCTCCGTGGTTAATAACCAGCACCGAGCAACGCGATTATCGTCGAAATCAGCGGGCATACCCACCGCCGAGTCGCCGCGGATCATCTGCATTTCCCTTCGCGTCCTTCGTTGTCACCCTTTCCCCGTTCGCGCGGGATCACGTGACCACCGGCACCCGTGCAAGCGCCGTGCTCGCCGTGCCCGCCGTGGTTCCCAGCCGTGTCGTCGCCCCCGTCGCGTCGTCGCGGTTAATATTCGTTAGCGGTTAGCGTTTAGGTGCGGGCTTGAACTGGCGGTTTAGCGGGTTCAAACAACGCCGTCGCGCTCAGCAAAAGAAACCTACCCATTACCATGTCTGAAGCTCGTTTCCTTAAGGCCACTTCCACCGACGAAGTCATCAAGTTCGCGAAGAAGCACGACGTGCAATTCGTGGATTTCAAATTCACCGACCTCTGCGGCACGTGGCAGCACGTCACCACCACCGCGCGCGAAGCTTACGAGCGATGCATCCCCGACGGCATTCCGTTCGACGGCT
>CBHXZU010000513.1:0-4966 GCA_966125105.1 uncultured Prosthecobacter sp. | reverse complement strand
AGGTGCGCGCGGAGAAGTTCGGCGCCAAATGGCGAATCCAAGCCAAGCTCAAGCATGACGAGAAGTGGACGTATTACGACGACCCGGAACTCCCCGACCTCATCGAGTTGCGCCGCGTGCTCTGGAACAAATACCAGCGCAAGCACCTCGCGTATGAGGACGTCGCCCAAGTGGAAAAGATGATCCGTGACCGAGGGGGCTCATGGGAGGACACGGACACGGACGAGCCTGTAGGCGAAGATACCGACGAGTAAGTCGGCGCGGTTCGAATCCGCTGTAGCTTCCCGCGCGGCTGCCATCGCATTCAGCCGCGCTCTTTTTCCCGCGACCTGGCGCTCACGTCCTATGCTGCCGCCGGCAGACAAACGCGCAACAAAGCCTCCCAATCCCGAATCGAACCTTTAAAACCAATTGTCATCGCTACTTGGTAGGAAGCGATCAGATCCCGCTCGACCCTGCTCCCGGACTTTCCCGAGTGATCGACGGCCCAGCGATAAGACTTCCGCGCGATGAAATAATGCGCGGCGAAGGGGTCAGGATATGCCTTCGCGCTCTCCACTTTCTTAGTCATCCGGTCAGCCAGGCTGCGCAGGTCGGCAGCGATCGATTCCAAGTCGGCAAGCTTCATTCCCCCGTTATCGTGACGGAACACGATCATGCAAGCGAAAGTATGCGCCCGTGAACTTTCCCGTGCACACCAGCAAGTAGCCGCTCGTAGCGCCTGGCGACCAGTCGCGCCGCGGCCCTGGCTCCTAGCTGGCTTCTTGCGTGGCGTTTGTGTCCGTTAGCGTTATGACGCCATTTCTTTCCCGATTGATCCTCCTGCTGTCGTTACTGCTGTCCAGCCCGTCGATCGATGCGGGGGAAGTGGTTCGGAAATATGTGGCCGTGGAAGTGCGGCAGGGTGCCGTGTTTGTGGAAGGAACTCGCGTGACAGAGGAATCGACCCTGGCGGATTACGAGGCACTGCTCGGCAAGGCGGATCGCGTCACCAACTTGAAGAATACGATCCACACTTACGACGCGCTCGGCATCCAACTATACCAAGCCCCCGACGCGAAGACGATCCACAGCATCTCGCTCGATTTCGCGGGGCGGCAGTTCAAGTTCTCGCCGAAGGAAACATTTCGCGGCGTGTTGATCGTGGATGACCAGGTGCTTCGAGGGGATTTCCCGAGGGCTGGAATCCAAAAGATCGCCTCTCTCAAATACGACCCCTCGAAGAATCCACCGGGGTTCGGGGTCGCCCGATCGACGCAGGAGAAGATCGTTCTCATTCTCGAGTATTTGAAATCGCCGCAGAACCTCGAGGGCGTGGGGATTTCGTGGGAGCGGTAGGTTGCGCCAGGGATTCGCTTGTCCTGCATCGTCCACAACCGACTTTGCCATACCGGGCCGCGTGCGCGCTTTTCGGAGGCAGATCTCCTTCTACAGGAGCTGCTGCTTCTTTAACGGAAAGCAAAACGCGCCCGGCGCGTTGGTCGCCCCGGGCGCGTTGCATCGATCGATTTACTGGCGCCTTTCTCCGCCAGCTCAGCGACTTGGGTTACGGCACAACGACCGTGACCTCCGCGGGTTGAGTTTCCCCGGCTTAGCGGAGCAGCCTCAGGATGATCTTTAGATGCCAAACTTCCGTTGCTCCGAGCAGTCCGACTGGAGCGCGAGATCATGCCGGCGTTGAAGTTGCTCAAATGTGGCGGGCGACATAGGCGAAGAGAATGGCCGATGGAATAAGGAGGAACTGCGCGAATAAAACTCCCGCCAAGCGGGCGCCTACAAGTGAGGCCACTGCCGCCCGAAACGTTCCTTGGCCGACGCGTTGGCGAGCCACATCATCGGTGAGCAGCGACAATTGCGGATCAAGGAGAAGAAACATCACGATCGTCGCCACGCCGTTAATGATGGAGGAAAGATTACTGCAAGTAACTCGAAGATTTGGCTCCAAAGCCCCCGCGTAGAGAGACGCGAAAACGCCAACTGTCCACAATGCCACGGCAAAAGCATTAAGACCGAGGAACCCCCAGGAAAGTCCGCCGCGGGTATTCATTGAGCGGAAATTGCCGAGGGCGGGAATCACGATGTATCGCCGAGCCATCAGGAGTCGGCGCGGATGAATTCCATGGGCCAGGAGGCGAAAGATTGAACGATGGATCTGGAGTAATCCGACGGCTCGAGAAAAGGCTCTTTGCGCGCTCGGAACGAGCAAAGCACCCAATGCGGTCGCCAGTGCAGCTGATCCGAGAATCCACTGAAAGTCGGAAAGTAAAGGCGATGCCGACGCCGAAAGAGTCGTCTCAATTCGCTTGGCGAGGAATGGAGCTTGGAATGAGTTGGATGTCCGGGAAACCAGAATGAGGAGGTTGAACAGCGTCAGCGCCGTTGCAATGTGCCCGGTTCGGACGCCAGCGATGCGAGCCGCATAGGCGAGCGTGCCGATGAGATGAATCACGAACGTCAGTCCACAAATAATAATGAGATTAGTGTCCATGCTCATGGAGCTGTCTGTGGACTTGAGATTACCCACACGTCTGCTTCGCTCATTCGGAAGTTGTGGGCCTGCGGCGTTCGACAACCTCAAGACGATCATCGCTCGGGCGCGCTTTTAAAGAGTCCGTAAATAGCTCGACGAAGCGGCGACCATCGAAGCGATAAACGGTGCGGCGATACTCCAGTCCTCCCGCGCGACTCCAGCATTCGACGCGGCCGCGCTCGTTCGAAATAATGATGCCGCCCTGTTCGGAAAGGACCTCCCGGTAACCCTTGCCGTCTCGACGGTAAATGATGACATAAGAACCGCCGGTGCCACCCCGAGCGGTATCCACAACCAGGTCAGTGACGCCGTCGCCGTCCACGTCGGCGCGGCGCACCTGAACTGTGGTTAGAGCACGCTCTGGGTCTTCCGGGTCTCTGGGGCGGACGCCCGAAGGTAGCTTCGTGACAGCAACGCTCTCCCACCGGTCACGACTCTCCGCCGGCCAATCCAGCAACTCTCCAGCGGAAGCGGTGGCTAGGAGGAGCGTGTTGATAAGTGCTCGTTTCACAGGACGCGCGGAGAAGCGCCAACGACTAAACTCACCCGCAGCGGTCAGCGAGAAAAGTTTCCATGACAGTCAATCACGTGATTGCCCGCTGTCAGGTGCAGTGTCGTGTTCGAATCGGCTGTTGCTGTTCGTCACGTCTTTGGCTCGAAAGCGTGGCACTGAAACGGAGCCTCTCCCTGATCGGCTCTCGTGAGAATGCAGAGGATTTCCTCGCTCCCGTCGTCGTCCTTTCTGCAGGACACACAAAGACTGGGTTTCGAGATTAGGTCCGGGTTGATCTCGGTTCCATCATCCCGGAAGAAGCCTGATTTCGGTTCGTCGGTCATTTTCGTGTATTGTGTTCGAACCGCATAAGCTCAGCGGCTGCTCGGATCCCCAGCGAGGTGTTCCACCGCAAGCAGACTGCCTGGCTCGGAGCAGTCCGCCTACAGCGATTCGTTGGGCCTTCGGGCGCTTCACGGGAGGCGCGCGAAAGGAAGCCCATGTGCGGTAGAACTGAAAATAAATCCATCGATCGCGTTGCCCCCTGGATCAAGATACGTGACCGGAATGCCGTGGCGACGCGCAAATGCTGACAGCGGGGCAGAGTGCCGGCGGTCGAAATCGACGATTTTGTCGGCTGGACGAATTGCGATACCCCAAGGATCGGGACGATGAAAAGTTGCGGTGCGAAGATACGCGAGAATCTCGCGGCGGGTGTAATCACGCCCGGTAAAAGTTATCCGGTATGGTCGTGCGTGCTCGCGACGGATTTCAATGAAAAGCCAGGGAGGAACGGTTACGACGGGAGATGAGAACGAAACATCTCTGGTCGTCGAACACCCTGAAAGGGCGATAGCAACCGCTAAGATTGAGATGATGAATCTGGATTTCACAAGAAGAGGGCA
The DNA here is from genome assembly GCA_966125105.1 of uncultured Prosthecobacter sp. Lineage (GTDB taxonomy): Bacteria > Verrucomicrobiota > Verrucomicrobiia > Chthoniobacterales > Chthoniobacteraceae > SXWH01. Next base: position 1,038 of record CBHXZU010000513.1, on the reverse strand, counting down.
TTGCCTAGTCCCCTCCGCACCCCTCAACAATGGCGCATTTCGCCACGCGTTGGATCCGGCGGGTTCATCTTGCACCACGGCGAGCGGCACCCTCGGGAGCTGAGCGGGTTGGAGGTCGCGGCCTTCCGTGCCTCGGCCAATGAGCGGAATGTGGAGCTGGAAGTTTTCCGTTCCTTTGCAAAAGGAAGCCATGAATGCATCGATTGCGGAGTTTCTGGATTTCTGGCTTCCTGCTTCCCTTGAGAAGGGAATCAGGGCCAGGCGCGGCAGGAGGCGCACACCCGCGGGCGGATTGCGCGCTTACTTTCGGAACAAAAATCGGCGCAGGACAGGCGCAAAATGGCACACTTTTCCATTGAGGGAACCCCCACCGGATTTGCCGATCCGACGTCCGTCCGGTCCATTTTGTCCCCGCGCTTTCGCGCCTCAAGACACGGCACGTGCGGTCCCCCGGAACACTTTTTCAACTCCAAACAGGTCCTGCATGGACTTCGAAAAGTCTGGCGAGGGTCCAAACGGGACATGTTTGGACTTAGAAAAATCTGGCGGAAGTCCAAGCAGGACATGTTTGGACGTCCGCCAGTCTGGAGAGAGTCTAAACATGACACGTTTGGACCTTCGAAGGTCTGGAGGGAGACCAAACATGACACGTTTGGACCTTAGCCAGTCTGGAGCGAGTCCAAACATGACACGTTTTGACTTCAATAAGTCCAGCGAGAGTCCAAACATGACGTGTTTGGACGCCAAAAAGTCTGCCGAGAGTCCAAACATGTCGTGTTTTGAGGTGTTATTCCCTGCTGTTAGAAGGAATTACAGGCGATTGGCGATTGGCGATTGGCGATTGGCGATTGGCGATTGGCGATTGGCGATTGAAGGAGTGCGGAGGTGCGGAGCAGCGGATCGAGTTTAGGTGGCTGCGTAGGCTGCCGGGCGTCGCTGCGAACGACCGAGCCTCGAAGGTGGCGGCGCGAACGATGGTATGCTGAGGTTTCTTCGATTTTGCAGGTGGGGCTGTGAATCAATACGATGACAGCAATG
>CBHXZU010000512.1:0-4987 GCA_966125105.1 uncultured Prosthecobacter sp. | reverse complement strand
AGTTCATCCGCGAAATCGGCTACCACTGCCGCGATTACTTCACCGGCCAGCCCGGACGGTTCGATCACATCCCGCGCGGAGTCATCGCCCACAGCACCCACGTGCGCGGAATCGGGAAATACGAAAACGGCGTCGAGCAATGCCGCGTGAAAGTGACCCTCGCCACCGGCATCCCAAAGGAAGTGTGCGACGAGATCAGCCTCGGCTATCTCGATTGGCGGACGATCAACCCCGACGACTACGCGAACCGCGAAGACGAAGGCGTCCTCTACGTCCCCAAAGCCGGCGAGATGCTTTTCCACCTCCGGCAACGCCCGGAATGGGCGCGGGAGATGTGAGGGGATTGCATCCCGGAGCCTTGGTCCGCATTCGTCGCCGATTCACTCAGCGCGATCAGGGGAGAAAAGGTTCGGTATAAAGGCCAACCCGCGTTTCGAGGAATCGAACTGGAACAAAATTGCCGAGGAAGCGCCGCAGCTGTCCGTGAGTTTTTGACTCCCGCGGCCAGATCTGCACCAGGATGCGGATCGGCTTTCCGTTCGAAAGCTCGCGAACACCGTCGGTGGGAATGCCGATTTCGCACCACTTCCACAGGCCGCGCTCGCTCGCGGAAATCAAGGCGTAAGAAGCCGGACTGTGCACAGCGTCCCGCACGAAATGGACCTGGATGGCAGCTTCGTCCGTGGTCTCGTTCCGCACGCGGAAACAGAAGAAGTCGTGGCCGTTGATCGTTCTCACTCCAAGAGGCACCAGCGAGGGCCGGATCAACCACCAACCGAGTATGCAGACGCCGACGAGGAATAGAACGCCGATCAACCTCCGCCGCGGCCGCAGCTTTCTGGAAGCCCTCGGGAGCGAGCCGTTCTCCGCAACCGGCGGACTGGGATTGAGCCTGCTGGGATTACTCATCGGGAGGTGCGCGGCCAAACTACGTAAAGCCCGAAAAGCCCTCAAGCCTTGTCGCCGCGGGTCTTCTCCGACTAAGCCTGTGGCTCGATCCGCGCCTCCAATGTCCTAAAACAAGCGCCAAACCACGATCTCCCGCGCGGAATAGACATTTCCGGTGCTGCACGGCGATTTCCGGCGTGGAATATCGATCTCCGGTGCAGTCCGATTGATCTCCGGCGCGGAATATTGATTTCCGGCGCAGTCACGCCGATGTCCGGTGCGGAATTTCGATCTCTGGCGCAGTCTGGTTGGTTTCTGGCGCAGTTCGGTCGATCTCTGGCACGCTTCGATTGATTTCTGGCGCAGTCCGATGCGTTTCTGGCGCGGTCGCGGCGATCTCTGGCACAGTTGCGCGGGTTTCCGGCGCGGTTCGGCCGAGTCGCTTGCCCGCGGAAATCCGAGCGGTAACTACTAGATGCGGGTTACCACGCGTATCCGAGAGCTGAATGTCGCCAGCCACGTTATTGGGGCAGTTCCGTGACCACGAGAGCCGATGATCGGTCAACGAAGTATGCCTGCCACACGAGCGTGCCCCGACCATTGAATGATCGGGTTGCGCCCGGACTGCCCGCGAACGATTTGAGCACTGCAAACGACTTCAACTGTTTGCCGGCCACGAATCCTCCCTCGCGGGCGACTTCGTGCACGACCCCAGCGGCGCTCACGCAATAGAGGGCGAGGTCATTGCTGGAGTTTACCGGGCCTCCAATATCGCTCCGGAGCTTGCCAATGAAAATGGGACCCGTCCTGCCACCGGGCAGGGCCAAGCTCGTGAAGGCGCTCCATTCTGCGCCAGCAGCCGCCGACGACGGTCGGTTGCCTTCGCGGGCTACGAGCTGCAGCGGAGAACCGTCAGGCTGCCACCAAAGCGCCGCATCTGTGGAGGCGTCCGTCGTCCCTCCGCGAAGTGTCGCCTGAAACGCAAGGGCAGCGCGATCCCCTGAACTAACCGGATCCTTGAATGATCGGAAGGATTCTCCCGGAGCCAGATCGAGCGTGCTTTGTCCTGCGCTCGCAAGCTGCGACCACGAAGTTCCGCGGTCCGCGCTGGTCACGATCGATCGAACGCGAGCGGATCCGGGCGTTAGAACATCCGCGAGGCAGACCAGATGCTGCCCACTTTGGTCCGACGAGACCGCCCCCAAGCCCGCGAATGTAGAGACTCCGCCCAGGCTGAGCGGCTGGCCGGTGGACGTGATCTCCTCCAAGGGCAAACCGCCGATGTGCGCCTGGCGCCGCGAGCTGGTCGTCCAGCGGGTGAAGATTCCTTCTTGCTCCAGCGTGCCGCGGCCGTGTCCCGGACTGCCCGATACCGCGTTCAGGAAAAGGAAACTCCGGAGACTTTCACCCGCGCTGAATCCGGCAAGATCCGTATCGCCTTCGCGGAACAGCTTGGCGAGTGGTTGCGCGCTGACTTTCCGCCACGCGCCGCGATCGGTGGAAATTACGACGGCGGGCGTGCCGCTGCCGCCGAGCAAGTTCGCTTCGACATACACCGCGGGAGCAGAACTCCCTTGTATCGAGACATTGTTAAACGTCTTAAAGACGGCACCACCTGTATCGGGAGCCACGTCGCCCTCGCGGGCGACCACTTCCAGAGAGCCGGCGAACGTCGCCGCCACCACGGTGTCGTTCGTCGAGGTGACGCCCGGCCCGGTGATCCGGGCGATAAAAGCAACGTCTCCCCCGGGGCTAACCACCGGCGCGCGGAACGACTTCCATGTCACCTCAGGAAGCCCAGGCACAAGTTCGCCAATTCTCGCGATAAGCAGGTCGTCAACAAAGACGCCCCCGCCGGTTCGGGCCGAGCCGGTGCGCGGATCTGGCGCAACCCAATTGCCAAGGTATGCGACTTGTCCTTGGGAATTCAGGGCGGGTCCATCGAAGCTTTTCCAAGCGGCAAACGACGGAATGCGGAGGTCAACTCCCGCGGCGGGCACACTGCCACCCGTCGCGGCAAAGATCGTTTGCACCGGGCGGTCGAGGATTGTTCGAAAGGAAACGGCCTCGCCGCTGGCTTGTCCCGCCGCATTCGAAGCGGATGCATAAACGGCATAGGTGACACCACCAGTTAACCCCGAGACACTCAGCGATGCCTGCGTTTGCCCCGGCTGAATCGAAGCCTCTCCCGCAACGGCGCCGTTCACAAAGAATGTGACGATGGTCGCAAGGCCATGCGGATCCACGCCAGCCACGAGTTTGGCGCCCATCGTGGTGATATTCGTCGCGGACAGGATCGGAGCGGATGGCGCAGTCGCGACCAAGCGCGCCAGGTTCACATCCGTGATGTTCCCGAGGGAATCGCGAATGCGTCCAGTGAAAGTGTGCTGTCCGAAATCCGCCGGCGGTGCGAAATCGAACTCCGCAGTTCCGGAGGCTGCGGCCACCGGCGTGCCATCAATGAGCAGTTGGTAGGTTAAGGGCGTTTGATTGCCAGCATCGGACCAAGCGGCGAACCGCGCACTGGCCGAATAGCCGGCCATCAACGGAGAGTTCAGCGGGAAGATTGCGAAGGTGCCGCTCACGGGTCCCGTCGTGTCAATGCGGACATTGGTGACTGCGGTGGAAGCGACCGGAGCCCCCGCGGCATCCTGATACGACAGACGGACTGTATAGACGCCGTCCGGGATCGCGGTTCCGCTTTGAACGAAACCGCCAACCGGCGCCGCCGGATCGAAAGTGAAGGCGTGATTCCCCGCAGACTCTGCGGTGCTTGAGAGCGTGAGAACGCGGGTGACCGAAGCATTTTCAAACGTCAGCTTCACGGACGACGGCAGGGCCACCTCCGGCAATGCGAAGGCGATACTTACAGGACGTGTCGTGGCGCTGCCGGGGGTTGGAACGGTGAGCGTCGGCAGCAGCGTGACGTTGCCATCGAACTCGAACGCCCCAGCGTCCGGCGCGCCGGCGGCGGCGCGAGCCTGGTGGAATAGGTCGAAGGGGATGGTTTCAGTCGTGTTGCCGTCATTATCCAGATCGGTGGTATCGAGAGGCATGCGGCTCAACGCCGCAAACCCGATGGCGGGGCTCCCGGCGGTGAGCGCTCCATCCAGGACGTCATCCATGGTTCCCCACGCGGCGTCCAAACCGGGACCTGGCGTGCGCGCAAATCCGACGGACGCGACGACAACGTTCGTCGTGCCTGCGGGAGACAAGGTCGCTTCGAGGATATTGTTGTCCGTGACCGGTGAACCATTCCCCGTTTCCACTTTCTGCCAGCCGGTGCTGGTCGCGGTGTTCGAGTGGATGATGTTATTGAAGTAGCTGCAATTCACCATCGTGTTCACGCCCAAAGCTGCGCCGCGCGAACTCGTGTTTCCTACGATCGTGCAGTTCTGGACCGTGAATTGCCCCGTGTAGGACTGAAAGTTCACCGCTCCGCCGACATAAACCGCGCGATTTCCGGAGAAGACGCAATTAGTCAGCGTCACGTTTCCCTGCCAGTACATCGCCCCGCCGTAGGTCGCGTAGCTCCCCACGAAAGCACAGTGCCTGAATTCCGCGGTGCTCGAGGTCGACCAAACGGCGCCGCCCGCGCCCCCGAGATTGCCGTTGCCAAGATCTGGGATGCTGGCATTTCCTGCTGCAAAAATGACAGCCTCCACGAGCACACCAGTCGCATTGCTGGCGTAGCAGAGTGATTGCGTATTGTCGTTGAAATCGAGTCGTTGCCCGATGTCGCCACTCAAGATCGTTCGGTTCGTCGCCCAGTCCCGCGGGTTGCGAGCCGTCTCCGTTCCGGCAAATCCACCGAAGAGCTTCACGTTACTCTTCAGTTGAAAACGGAGGCTCCTATTGCCCGTGTGCGTTCCGGTCGCCGGATCAAAGTCCGGATAATAGATACCTCCCGCGATCCAGATTTCATCGCCCGCTTGCGCGGCAGCGATTGCGGAGACCAACTCTCGGTAAGCGTCGGACCAGGAGGTGCCGTTATTAGCTCCGCCCGCATCGCTTTTGACATACCGAACCGCGGCTGCCGCGCTGCCAGAGAGGCAGATCAAGCCGAGCGCAACGACGAGGAGGGTATGCACGGGACGAA
>CBHXZU010000511.1:0-4994 GCA_966125105.1 uncultured Prosthecobacter sp. | reverse complement strand
ACCGCGCGCGAAGCTTACGAGCGATGCATCCCCGACGGCATTCCGTTCGACGGCTCCTCCATCCGCGGGTGGAAGGCGATCAATAATTCGGACATGCTCGCCAGGATCGAGCCGGCAACGGCGATGCTCGACCCGTATTGTGAAATTCCCACGCTCTCCGTGGTGTGCTCGATCTTCGACCCGATCACCAAGGAGTCCTACGAGCGTGACCCCCGCAGCATCGCGCAACGCGCCGAGACGTATCTCAAAGGCAGCGGCGTCGGCGATGTCGCTTACTTCGCTCCCGAGGCGGAGTTCTTCATCTTCGACGACGTCCGCTACGACCTGAAATCGAACGGCTGTTTCTACAGCGTCGATTCCAATGAAGGCGCCTGGAACAGCGGGTCCGACGAGTATCCGAACCTCGGCTACAAGCTGCGCCACAAGGAAGGCTACTTCCCGGTTCCACCCGCCGACACGCAGCAGAATCTCCGCAATGAAATGTGCGCCGAGATGGAAGCACTCGGACTCAAAGTGGAGCGCCACCATCACGAAGTCGCGACTGCGGGACAAAATGAAATCAACTTCGTCTTCGATTCGATGGTGAACACGGGCGACAACCTCCAGCTCTACAAATACGTCATCCGCAATGTCGCCAAACGTCACGGCAAGACCGCGACGTTCATGCCGAAGCCGCTCTACGGCGACAACGGCAGCGGCATGCACTGCCATCAGTCGATCTGGCGCAACGGCAAGCCGCTCTTTGCCGGCGATAAATACGCGGGCCTCTCGCAGGAGGCGCTGTGGTACATTGGCGGGATCATCAAACACGCCAAGGCGCTCACCGCGATCTGCAACCCCACCACCAACAGCTTCAAGCGCCTGGTCCCAGGCTTTGAGGCGCCTGTAAACTTCGCCTACAGCGCGCGCAATCGTTCAGCAGCAATACGCATCCCGGTAACCGATTCGCCAAAAGCGAAGCGCGTCGAGTTTCGCACACCCGACTCCGGTTCGTGCATCTATCTCGCGCTGGCCGCGCAACTCATGGCTGGGCTCGATGGAATCATCAACCGCATCGACCCCGGCGACGCCGCCGACAAAAACCTCTACGATCTTCCCCCCGAGGAAGCCGCGAAAATCCCGCACGCCCCCGACTCACTGAAGGGCGCGGTCGAAGCACTGCAAGCCGACCACGAGTTCCTGCTCAAAGGCGACGTCTTCACCGAGGACCTCCTCGACACGCTGATCGAGATGCGCCTGAAGGACTACGATCAACTGCGCCTCCGCCCGCACCCGATCGAGTTCCAGATGTACTACGACGTGTAGTCCGCAGACACCTGCTTGTCGCTTTCCGCCGCCGTCGCCTGGCGCAAGCGCGCGATCCTGTTGCAACAAAACGCAACTCCGTAGTTGCCTGCATCTCGCGATTTGAAGGCTCGCAATCCGAGATCGGCGGTTCTATGCGGGGTCGCATGAGAAAACTCCTTCTCGTTGCTTCCCTCGCCGCCACGCAAACTGCATGGGGAAATGGTGGCGGGTATGTCTACGGGAGCCCCAGCAACGGCGCGCTCGGCCTCTTTCAGCCGAAGAACGCTCAGCAGGTCGAAATGCAAACGGAGGACCTGCAGATCGATCTTCACCTCGAGTTCGGCCGAGTTCAGGTGGAATACACGCTGCACAACCCCGGCAAGGCGGTCACCGCCGAAATCGGCTTCCCGTGCAAGGCCGCGGTCGAATTGTCGGAAGGGGAAGACGGCAAGATTTCCGAAGGGGAAGTCACGCCGCCGCTCCGCGATTTCGTCGCGCACCTCGATGGCGAGCGGGTGGAGGTCCGCGTGATCCGCGACAAAGTTGGGAGAAAAGATCTGCCCGCGCCGGACGTCCGCGGCGAGACGGGTCCGCTGCGTCATGTCCCGTATTGGTACACATTCAAGTTGGACTTCGCCGCGAATCAAACGCGCAAGCTGAGAGTCACCTACGACACGGATTACTACGGCTACATGGGCGGTGTATCGGACGACACGCAATCCATCCCCGAGACACTCACCTACCTTTTCTCCACCGCCGCCGTGTGGAAGGGCGCCATCAAGACGGGCAAGGTAACCATCAATGCCGTCGGCGTCCCGGCCGACCAGGTGAAGCTCAATCTCTCCAAGCGCTTCAAACGCCAGGGCAATCAATGGACCTGGGAGTTCAAAGACTTCGAACCCGGACTCGGCGACGACCTGCAAATCGCCGCGCACCCGGCCGAGGTCACATTCGGCCGTCCCCTTCCCGGATCGAAACCACCCGGGGACAACGAGGAGATTCAATACGTCGACTTCGTCGAGCGCAACGGCCGCTGGGCGATGTATCACCGCGACTTCGACGTGACCGCATCCTCCACGCTCGCCGCGCAGGGTGAGAATAACTACGAAGCGAAAAACGTCGCCGATAACGACCCCGAAACCGCGTGGGTGGAAGGAGCAAAGGGCGACGGCGTGGGTGAAAAGCTCGAGCTCAAATTACGAACGCCGCGCAAGATCAGCCACATCGGAATCCGCAACGGTTACGCCAGGCAGGAGAGCGCCACCGCGTATCTGAACAACTCGCGCCCCGCAGAACTCGGCATCAGCGTGAACGGCTCCGCGCCATTCACCGTCGCCATCCCCGACGAGCGCCTTACCCGCCACAAGTTCCAGATCCCGATCCCCGACGCACCCGAGGTAAAAACGATCACGCTCACCATTCAGAAGGTCTATCCCGGCAACAAATTCCAGGACACATGCATCAGCGACCTTGAGCTCGTCACGCCGCTGGAAAAGAAGCCGGCGATCACTCCGGCGCGCTAATCCTTCGCGCCCGGAGGCTCCGCCGGGCCATTCGCCGTCTCCGCTCGGCGGTGATTCACCGCGAAGGAGGAGGATCAAGTGACTTCTGCCGACCGCATGGAAAAGCCGGTCATCCTGAGAGAGCCTAAGCGACCGAAGGACCCCGAGCCACCCGCGGGAGACACCTCGCCGGGAACTCCCCCCACCCGCGCGCCGGTCCGTTTCGCAACCGCGCTCGTCGCGTTGTTTTTGGCACTCGCCGCAGCCGCCAGTCCACCCCAACTCCTCGACATCTACTTCGAAGAAAGCCACGCCGGCACATTCTACCATCTCGCCTCCACCCTCCCGCTCGAGGAGCCGCATACCCTCGTCCTCATCGATGCCCACAGCGACGCGAGCGCGGTAATGAACTCGGACGCCGTGCGCGCGGCCATCCGCAAAGTCCCCGACACCGCCGCTCGCGATGCTCTCTTCGCGAACTGGCGAAAAACCGGCGCCATCCAATGCTACGACTGGCTCGAGCCGCTCATGCCCGCGCCCATCGCAGACGTCATATGGGTCCCAGCTGATACGCTGGATCCATTGACGACCGCCCGGCAGCAGACGCTCGCCCGCGAAAGCCTCGATGGGTTGCTCGAAGCCTTCCCGCGCGAATCACGAGAACTCGGCCCGCGATTCCGAACGACCGACTGGAGAACGTTCCTGCAGAACTTGCCCGAATGGTCCTCGCCAAACGCTACGGTCGTCTCCATCGATCTCGACTACTTTGCCGTACTCCCCACTGCGAAACTGGCCGCCGAGTTCTCCCACGTATTCGAGGGCGTGCTGAAAGTGCCAAACCTCCGCGCCATCACCTTCAGCCTGTCCCGCCCATGGCTGCGCGACGACGAGCAAGCGAAAGCACTCATGGCTCTCGCCCTCGACGCGGCAACAAACATTGCCAACGCCCGCGTGCACTTCGCCCCCAACGCTGATGCCGGACCGGATCGTTCGCGACGCGCAGTTGAGTTGCGCAAGCAAGGTGCCGCGGTTCCTCGGCTGAATCTGCGCACCGTCGGGCCGGAACTGCGAACGCTGTTGCTGGCTCGCCGCTCGCGCCTGCAACCCGACTCCGCCCTCTCTCGCGAACTCGAGGAATGGGCGCGCGATCCGTTCGTGCCGAGGGCGCGCGTCCGAGGAGAAATTGCGGATCCCGACGGCTGGCACCGCGTGCGCGCGAAGGCTCCGGCTTTGCTCGAAGCAACGAACGCCGGCTCCGCGCGAACGAGGTGGTTCGCGCTCGTTCCCAAGCAAGTCAGCACGAATGTGGCAGGCCTCTCTCTCGGTTTCGCCGAAGACGCGCCCCGCTGGCTCGAACGCGCGCCGAAGCTCCTCGGTGAAGGCCCAACGCTTTCCACCGAAGCGCTCGCTGCATTGCTGGAGCCAACCACCGGGGCCGGGGCCGCGCTGGTCTATGCATCCGTCGAGCGCGACGGCCAGTGGTGGCGATCGAACGAGCTGCAGATCGCGTTCCGCGCAGGCACCGGATTCCGCGGCGCACTTGGCGAGGGATTCGCCCGCCCATACGCGTTTGGCTGCGGGCTCCTCCCCGGCGGACCCGAAACGCTCATGGCGAACGATTGCGCCAACTTCGTGATCAGCGCGTTGCGCCGCGAAGGTTGGCGAATCCCGTGGAGCGATCCGAAACAATTCGCAACGCGCCTGGAAACGCTCGGCGACTCCTCGCAAAAGACACCGTTAGCGATCCCGCGCGAAATCGTGGACGCCGGTGCCATCATTCATTTCGCCAGTCACGTCGGCGCCGTCTGGGAGGATAAAGAGCCCCTCGGCGTTCTAAATCCCGACGACCTGATCGCGCATCACCTGGAAGGTCTGCCCGAGATTGTCCCTTTGCGCGATCTCGTGAAAACGCGCCCGCAATTCCGTCTAATGCGCCTGAGGCCCGAACCCAAATGCATTCGGCTCGTCTTCGGCGGAGACGTGATGCTCGGTCGTGGAGTTGGCAAATCCATCGAGCACGGCACGAATCCATTCACCGGGATCACGCCACTCCTCAGCTCCGCCGATTGGGCCTGCATCAATCTCGAGTGCGTCGCATCGGACCTCGGTGCCGCCATGCCCGGCAAAACCTACCATTTCCGCGCGCATCCGACCGCTCCCGAGCTCCTGGCGAGTGCCGGTATCGACGCCGTCACGCTCGCAAAC
>CBHXZU010000510.1:0-4996 GCA_966125105.1 uncultured Prosthecobacter sp. | reverse complement strand
GCATGGCGACTGCATGACGGTCACGGGCAAGACGATCAAAGAGAACCTGAAGCGGGTGAAGTCTTACCCCAAGGGCCAGGAAATCGTGCGTCCGTTCAGCAATCCGATCAAGAAGGACAGCCATCTCGTCGTCCTCTACGGAAACCTCGCGCCGGGCGGCGCGGTGGCGAAGATCTCGGGCAAGGAAGGGCTCAAGTTCGTCGGCAAGGCGATCGTCTTCGACAACGAGCAGGACGCGCTGAAGGCGATCCTCGATGGCGTGGTGAAAGCCGGGCACGTGATCGTTATCCGCCACGAAGGTCCCGTTGGCGGACCCGGCATGCGCGAGATGCTCAGCCCGACCAGCGCGGTCATGGGCAAGGGCCTCGGCAAGGAAGTGGCGCTCATTACGGATGGACGCTTCAGCGGCGGCAGCCACGGCTTCGTGGTGGGGCACATTACACCCGAAGCGGCGCTGGGTGGTCCGCTGGCGATCGTCAAGAATGGCGACCAGATCACCATCGATGCGGAAAAGCGCCTGGTGAACCTCGATGTTCCCAAGACGGAGATCGAAGCCCGGTTGAAGAAGTGGAAGGCTCCTGCTGCGAAGTACACCCGGGGTGTGCTGGCGAAGTACGCCCGCTCGGTGCAGACGGCAAGCCAGGGAGCTGTCACTGATTTAATCTAGAGAAGGTGGATGTCGCCTAAGGCGTCTGCGAAGATGGACGTCACTTCATCACTATGTCTGACAATGCTGTTTACCGTTCCCTTGCGGACGCTCTGCGTGAGCGTCTCGAGGTGATCAGCGATCGCGAACTCTTTCAGCGCGACCCCGCTGCGCATTTGGAGAAACTGAAGGCCGCGTCCCACCGCATCGACAAGTATGCGGCGGAACTGCCGCCGCCGGTCCCCACCGAGATCGCGCATTACCTTCACCGCGCCAGCTTTGCAAAGGCGCTGGAGTGGATTGAAGGGAAGCTGGCGGCGAAGTAGCTGAGGGAGCTTACGAGACAAAGTGGGGCTGAAGCTGCTCATCTCCACGTTGGGTTGGCCGCTGTCATCTTTTTGATGCGTCTGGCCTGCAGCGAACGTATCCAGCGCAAGCTGTGGCAACAGAACCTCCGGGCTCGGAAGTCGATTTTCTTGACCCCGTTTCTCTACAGGACGGGCGATGCTGAGGAATTCTGCAACAATGCATAAGCATGGGCCGTGCTCGTGGGAATGATTTCGTTTCCTGCTTACATCATTCTCTTAGTGATGATCCTGCGCGCCGCGATTTAGCGAGTAGCGCGGCACTTGTCTCCGTGAATGCTGCGAGCCTCCGAGTTGAAGGGGGCAGGTATGCGAAGCTCCGTAGGAGCGCCCTGTTCATAGCTGACGGCTTTCCAAAGGTAGAGCCCCAGCATTTCCAAATGTACACAAGTTTGCCGTGCACTCGAACTGCGCAATGAACGCTTGCGTGCGTGCGCCAAAGGCGCGATCCGACCCGAGCCTAGGGCAACGCCCTAGGAAACGGCCCCACACGATCAGAAGCCCTGCAAGGGCGACCCAACAATCTCATGCCCCAATCGCTCGCTCGCATCATCGAAGTGGATCAAATCCGCATTTCCCGGCTTCAACCGGTTTGCGTGGCAAGCCGGCTACGGGATTTTTGCCGTATCCGCATTAAACGTCTCCAGCGTTGGCCAATACATCGCGGATCAACAAGAGCATCACCGTCGCAGGACGTTTCAGGAGGAATACCGCGCCTTTCTCCTGAAACACAACGTGCCGTACGACGAGCGTTACGTGTGGGATTGAGGCGCCCTTTCAGGGCTAATCCTCTCTTCGGACGAATTCCTAGGGCGTTGCCCTAGGCTCGGATTGGATCGCGCCTTTGGCGCACATTCACAATGCGTGGCGGCAAACTTGTGTGCAATTGCATGCCCCAGCGGGGCGACACCATGTGGCGGAGAACGATGAGATGTCGCTCCGCTGAAGCTCTTTCGTTTACCGGCCGTGTGCTATAGAGCAATTGCCAAAAGTTATTTCCGGTAAACGCGGTTCCGTAACGGTTAGAAAGTGCGTCATCTGAGACCCCTGAAAAGCCGTCCGGCTGATCCTTTGCCGAACAAGAACCGGACAGAGTTGAGCGCGTGAAATCGCGTGCGGGAAAAGCCAGTCATCCTGATGGAGCTTCAAGCGACTGAAGGACCCCGAGCCACCCGCGAGAGATTCATCGCCGGGTATACGTCTTCAGAACCGTTACTGGGATGAAGGTTCTTTAGTAGGGAGCTTTAGCGACTGAAGGACCCCGATCGCATTCACGCGAGCTTCCTTGATCGGAAACTTCTATTGGCAGATGCTCTAAACAGGGCGCTCCTCCGGAGCTTGGCATCTCGCCTTAATGGACCGATCCGATTCGATGCAGTTGCTGGTAAATGTGCGCAGCGTATTTGAACCTGCGACCTTCAGGATAAGAGCCTGACGACGTAACAGGGGAACGGCCGCGGCGGTGCTACTTCCCAAGCATTCGTCCCACTCGCCCGCCGATTCGCTTGGCAAACGCCGAGACCCAACGGCTTAGCTTTCTCGCGCCGCGGCCGATGGGCCCGCCGCGGTGTTCCCATGCTTCAGCACGTTCGGCTGCTGGCGTGTGCTTCCCAACGAGCCACGGATACATCGCTCGATCGGGAGCAGGGCGGGGGGCGTTTCGAAAGGCGAGGATATAGGCGCGGCGAGTTTCGGTAGTGTGGTTCTCACCAGCTCCGTGGATCGTCCTGCAATGATGGATTGCCGCGCCCCCGGGAGGCAGCGGGCACGGCTTTGCCGTGGTCCGATCAAACTCCCCGATGCATTCCAAAGCCGATTTTCGCGAATCCGCGTCCAATGAGCGATGCTCGAGAATGGGCCCGAGATGGCTCCTCGGAATGTATCGCATGCAGCCGTTTTCCTCGGTGGCTGGCTGCAAGGGCATCCAGATGCTGATCTGCTCGTAATCGACACCGGGATCGTAGCGGTGGGATTCATCCTGATGCCAAGGGGTCGCGGCGCCGATCTTTGCAGGTTTGCAGATCGCGTGTTCAAACCAGGGCTCGGCGTCGGGCCCGAGCAGCTGCCGAGCGATTTCCAGGGCGTTTTGGCGAAATTGGGTTTCGGCGAGTTCCGGAGCGAATTGCACGGGATTGAGGATCTGCGGAAGCACCGCGGTCTTTCCGGCTTCGTCAGTTCCCGCGAGATCGAAGGACTGTCCGCGTTCCCAACCAGCTTTCGCGGCGAAGAGGCGATCAAAGATCCCGCGGAGACGCTCCACTTCCTCCGGGGTGGTTACCGCGTCGAGCGCGAGATAGCCCTCCTCGCGGAATTGGGCGAGTTGCTCGGGAACAAGTTTTAGGGCTGAAGACATAGCGCGGTGCGGATCGCGCAGCTCCCTCATAGCACGCGGATTGCCACACTCACTGCAAAAAATAGGGGTAATCAGCGCAATTCTAGCTTTCGTAAGGGCAAAATCGCGGTCGTCCGCTGTAGTGCTTTGTGCAACTTCGGCTCCCTTTGGCCGTTCAAGCGCCTGAAACCCGTCTTCCGACTTCCACCACCATGAGCAAATACCTTCGCCTCGGAATCCTCTGCACCATCGCGGCTCCCGCATGGCACGCCGGGGCCGCCGAGCCGACCAAAGAACAAGTGGATTTCTTCGAGCAGAAGATCCGCCCTATCCTGGCCGACAACTGCTACCAGTGCCACAGCGAGGAGCAGGGCAAGTCCAAGGGTGGCCTGACCCTCGACACCAAGAAGGGCTGGGAAAAGGGCGGAGATGGCGGGACTTCGATCATTCCCGGGGATCCGGAGAAGTCGCTCCTGTTCAAAGCGATCTCCTACACGGAGGACGACCTGCAAATGCCGCCGAAGAGCAAGGGCGGGAAGCTTTCCGAGACGCAACTCGCCGACATCTCGACGTGGATCAAGATGGGCGCGCCCGATCCGCGCGTGGAGGGGGCAAAGAAGGTGGCGAAGCTGAGCGGCCTCAATGACAAGGCGCGTCACCACTGGGCTTACCAGCCGGTGAAGAACTTCCAGTCGATCGCCATCCCGGTGAACAAAAACCAGAATTGGTGCCGGACGCCGATCGACGCCTTCGTGCTGCAGAAGCTGGAGGAGAAGGGGATGCTGCCTTCGCCGGACGCGAGCCGGGAAACGCTCCTCCGTCGGGTGACTTACGATCTTACCGGATTGCCGCCGACTTACACGGAGGTGGAGGCTTTCCTGAGCGACCAATCTTCGAATGCTTTCGAAAAGGTCGTGGAACGCCTCTTGGCGTCGCCCGCCTACGGCGAACGCTGGGCGCGTCACTGGCTGGATACGGCGCGCTACAGCGACACGATCGGCGGCGACCGCAACAATCGGCAGACGGAATACCGTTACCCGGACGCCTGGACCTTCCGCGACTACGTGGTGAAGGCGATGAACGAAGACAAGCCCTACACGGACTTCGTCACCGAGCAGCTCGCGGCGGACAAGATCCCGGGAATACAAGAAGGCGATCAACGGCTCGCCGCGCTCGGATTCCTCACGGTCGGCGAGCGGTTCCGCAACGTGAACGACATCATCAACGACCGGATCGACACGGTGAGCAAAGGCTTCCTCGGTCTTACGGTCGCGTGCGCGCGCTGCCACGACCACATGTTCGACCCGGTGCCAACGCGCGATTACTACGCGCTGCACGGCGTCTTCGCGAGCATCACCGAGCCGGATAACAAGCCGTCGCTCAACTCGAAGGCGACGGACGCGCAACGGCAGGACTTCCAGACGAAGCACGATTCGCTGATGAAGGAAATGCGGTCGCGCTACTACAATTCCGTAGAGGAAAACCTCGCGGAGCTGCGCCGAGCGCCGGGTGCCTACATCAAGGCTGCGCTCGCGGCAGGACCGCGTCGCGATGCCGAGTCGCTGCAGGCACGGAACAAGATCATCAAGGAGAACAAGCTGGATGAGCAGTTCGTGCAGTTCATGCAGCGGAGCATCCAGCGGAACCCGGGAG
>CBHXZU010000509.1:0-5004 GCA_966125105.1 uncultured Prosthecobacter sp. | reverse complement strand
GTGCTCGCCGGCAAAACAGTCGTGGCGATTTCGGCCGGTGTCTCTCATAGCGTGGCGCGCTGCGCGGATGGCACGATCGCCACATGGGGATTGGGAGCTTCAGGACGCTTGGGCAACGCAAGCTTTGCGACCCGCACGACACCAGTTTTGGTCAACAGTGCGTCGCTCGCGCCTGGAGAACTCTTCTCGAATGCGGTGTCGGGATCGTTGTCCGGGCACAATCTCGGCTCGGTCGCATACCCTCCCTCTCCCGGCCTTTCCACCTTTGCCGCTGCAAACGTGACGGAAAGCAGCGCCACATTGACTGGACCGGTTAACGCGGCCGGCGGCAGCGCAACGGTCACGTTCGATTACGGCACGACAACCTCCTATGGCAATTCGGTCGCCGGCACACCCACCCCGATCACCGGCACATCGCTCGCGCCGATCAGCGCAAACCTCGCGGCGCTCGTTCCGAATACCACGTATCATTTCCGTGTCCGCGCCACGAGCAGCGGAGGAACTACTACCACCCCAGACTTCACTTTCACGACATTGCCCGACACTTTCGGCCCTGCGGGCGAAACCTCAGTCTAAATCCGCTATCGCCGCTCGAACCGGGAGAAGCGGTCACTATCTCGTTCGCGAATTGGCAGGACTCGAGTCTACCGATTCTTTATGCCATCCTTGTCGATGACGTGGTCGTATCCGCATCAGGCGGCACACCCTCTAGAATCATTACCGCGCCGAACCTAGCCGGGATTCATTCCTTGAAGGCGCGCATCTACGACGGATTGGGTAATTACACGGAGGAAGTTCGATCCATGACCGTCGCCGCGAGTCGGGAAGATTGGCGCAAGTTTTGGTTCGGCACCGCCACGAATGAGGGAAGCGCTGCCGACACGGCAGATCCGGATGGCGATGGCCTTACCAACTCCTTCGAGTATGTGGCTCGGTCTTCTCCTACGGATTCGCGTTCCTCTTTCCACGTGAAGGTCAGCGCCGTGCCGGAACAACCCAACTATATGGCCATCACCTTTGGCCCAATCGCGGCAGGCCGAAACTACGTGGTTAAATACACGTCGAGCCTCGCCACACCAATTTGGACTCCCGTTACGGACTTCACGGTAAGCGACAATGGGAGTGAGCGGACCATTACGGATCGATCAGCCGGTAATGGTCCGCGCTTTTATCGCGTCGAACTTCAATCTCCCTGATCGCTGAACGCAAAGCCCCGCGATGCATACTCGGCGCGCAATCTCCTTTCGTATGATTACGACGTTCCACCCAGGCCGGCGAAGGTGGTTCGCGCTGTCGTTCTGCTCGATCGCAATTGTGCTGATCGGCGGGACGGCATGGTGGTGGTCTCAGCCTCGAAGCAGGTTCGATGTCTCAATCAAGTTCGTCGAATTCCAGACGCAGGGAGGCACGCGCCAAGCCATCTTTGAAGTGGAGAACCGGACCGACAGGATGTTGCACGGGATCCCCAATAACCCCGCCCTCTTTTCGTATCAGCTCCTCGGTCCAGGCGATGAGCGAACGTATTCAGGAAAGCTCGGTGGCGGCTGGTATGGAATACCGGCGCGGAAACATTCCAAGCTCGTGGTGCCTCTCGTTTGCCCGGATGGAACCCCCATCACCGGCCCGTTTCGAGTCGGTCTCAATCTGACAGACTTTAGCGGCCAGGAGCGACGCCAACGCATTTGCCAGCTACCCGGATGGGCGGCGCATTGGATCATGAAGGGGATGCCGACGAAGTCGATCACGGACAAAACGGACGTGTATTGGAGCGATACCGCAACTCCGTAGATTCCGCAGTTCTCGGCGTTTGCGCCGCCACCACCCGATTCGGGTTTTCGCGACACCTCCACACGTTTTTTCCCGTTCGATTTGGGGGCGAGGTATGAAAACTCTTCTGAACCGCATCTTCAAACGTTCGCGACAGCAGCCCAAGTTCTTCCGCTTCTACCTGGCGTACTACAACAACGACGTGGAGCGCGACTTCGCTGCCCGCCATCTCTACCGCAACCACTCCACGCGCGATCGCTGAGCAAGCGCTCCGCATCACCAACGGCGGACCTGAGCAAGATCCGTCGTGGCATTGCGCGCGCGAAGCATACTCTTCCATCAACATCGCGCCGGAACGGAGCGTGAGGTGTTCACCGGCGCGCCAAGTCGTTCAACTCGACCGACGCATATTGGCATCTACTTGGCGCGCCGCCCAATCTCAGCATCCAACCACGTCACGCGCGCAGCAATCCACTCCTTCATCTGCGTGACGTCCTGTTCAAACGTAAGCCGATCGGGATAGGGAATGGTTTTCCACCGGGTCGCGTTTCGCTGCGCACCGGCGCCCAGCGTTTTCACGTTCTCGTCCACGAGCCGGTGCAATGTGGCGACGGAAAACTCCCGTTCACGAAGCTGCTTCCAGCGAGCGGCGAATCGCTGCCGAAAAGCGGGGTCGCCGTGCAGGCGGTCGAACAGGTGATTCGAAAGCCAGGCATCGGCGCCCACGCGTGTAGCATCCCAGCTTCGGCCGAACGTGGCGTCGTAATCCCAGGGGACGAAGAAGAACCGCGGTGCGGGCGCATCCGGCGTAGCAGCGTCTCGGGAGAGCACGAAGTTTTTCGTGATCCCGTCGACGTTGCTGGTCAGCAGGACGAGGAGTTGGAAGTCGATCGCGTTGTCGATGTCGAGCCGGGCGGCGATTCCCTTTTCCGGATCGCGAAACTCGACGTCGTTCGAGCGGCTGACGAAGCGGTTCAATTCGTCCAGTGGCTCCCAATATGGTTTTGCTAATGGATCGGGTTCGACCTGCTCGTAGCCCCCGTGGCCCGGTTGCGAGAAGTTGGCATTGTGATCGGCGGCTTTGTAAATGCACGCGTGGCTGGGCGCCCCAGGATCGAAGTTGCGCAGTTTCAAGAGCGCGCGATCCACGCGCTCCATCAGCAGGTAGGCGCCGTTATAGCCGCTGTTCAAATTCACCTCCACGAACCGGCTCGCGGCGGCAAAGCGCTCCGCATTGGGCGATGAGAGCGAGAGAAACAAATCGTAGGAAAGCTTGTGGCGCATCAGCGAGCGATCCACGGCCGCCGCATTCAGGATCCACTGCTTCGATTCGCGCATCCCCAGCCACTGCGCCGGCGCATCGAGCGTCAGTCCGTAGGACTTCTTCTCGTAACCCTGCGAGGTCGCGCCGCGAATGCGGACAGCGCCCGGCAATGGCGAGGGATCACCGGCTGCAACGCCAGCCGGAAGGGATAGCTGGACAGCACACGGAACCTTGCGGTCGGGGACAATTGACTCCTTCGCCTCGATGAGCATGACCGGCAGATTTGTCCCCTCTCCCGAAACGTCCGCTCCATCCCGTCCCGCAGGTTCCGCCGCTCGCGACGCGGTCAAAAAGCAGAGCAGCGACGCAAACAGGAGCGGAAAGGATTTAGTCATTGGCAAAAGTTTTGCAGCGAAAACCTCCCGAACCCCATTTTTCGCAAAACTTTTTTAAAATCCGGGCGAGTTCCTACAGAGGAACTCCAGAGAAGAAAAAAGCTGCGGACCTGTTAAGCGGTTTTTAACAGGTACCCTGGCAAAGTCGGCGGCGTCATGAATGACCTGCCTGGGGTTGGAACCACGGCCCGCCAAAGTGGCGATGCCGAGGAAACAATAAACCAAGGGTCCGCGAGATCCGAAAGATCCGCCGATCATACCCAGCCTCCGGCAGGACGGGATTGACAGGCGTGAGCCGTCCCAAACCGGCGGTCGAGCAATCGACCTCCATCCAAAGACGTCCAGCGCAACGCCAGGGCCGCTGATCTTCGATCTCTGTCCTTGGTCTTGTGAGAAAAACCGAAAGGAGAAACTGATGAAAAAATACTACGTTCGCAATTTCGCCCGCATGAAGCGTGTGAAGAAACACTGCGATGACCACGCGACGGTGCCGCCCAATGCGGCGATTACTGCCGAAGCCACCGCGCTCGGAACCGCAATTACCGCGGTGGAAACTGCGGCAGTCGCCCAGGATGGCGGCGCCGGCGCGGTCACGAGCGCAGTCGATTCGCGACTGCAGACGGAGACGGAACTCCGCCAGCTGATGTCCAGCCTCGCCAAGGCTGGCCGTCGCCTGGACAAGGAAACCTATCCGGACGTCGCGGGAAAACTGCGCATGGAGGGCATCAACAGCTTTGCCAAGCTGTTGACCCGCGCGCTGGTCTTCAAAGAGACCGTGACGACGGCCAAGGCGGCATTCGTGGCCCTCGGCGCGCCGGCCGACGTGGACGAAGAACTCAATGCCCTGATCACTGCACTTCAAGGCGCCGGTGAACAGAAAACCTCGAGCCTCGGCACCCAAATCGGTGGCACTCTTGGCATCGCGGCGAAAATCCGTGAGGGCATCGACCACATGCGCGAGCTCGATGCCATCTTCACGCAGCTTTACCGGAAAGACCCGGTGATGCTCGCGCAATGGAAGATCGCCAATCGCGCCACGCCCTACGCAACCGAGCCCGTGGGGCCAACGCTCGACCCGGTTCCCGGTGACGGAAGCGGTTCGGGCAGCGGAAGCTAGTCAGCCACGTTCTTGCGAACAAAGCTACGCCTGCAAAGGCGTGGCCATCTAAAGGAGGCCGTCCTCAGAAATGGGGACGGCCTTTTTTTGCTCAGCGCGGCGGAGCCGCAGCCAAGGGAGCATGGGCCTCCGGCCCGTAAGTGCGGTCATCGCAAAATGCTAAGAATGAGTTGCCGGAAACTGCAGCCGTACCTGCGCCAGCACAATTGCACGCGTCTCAGTGCGGCAGCTATCCCGCAACCCGCCCGTGTTGGCGATGACCGTCCGTTACGGGCCGGAGGCCCATGCTCCTCTCGCAAGCGCGCTCGCAGACTCTACAGACGTTCAACCCGCGTCCGCAAGGTGACCACTGTCGTGTGTGGTGGATAGCAGACCGGCCGCTGGGGCCCAGCCCCGGGCCCGAACCAAAAAAGCCCCGCGCGCGGGGTGGGGGCCCCCCGGCCCCCCCCGCCACCCCCCCA
>CBHXZU010000508.1:0-5010 GCA_966125105.1 uncultured Prosthecobacter sp. | reverse complement strand
AAATGGCCCGACAATACACGCTCCACCGCGCCGCGCCGGCCGGACCCCGGATCGATTTCGCCGCGGAGCTGAACCCTCAGCAATATGCCGCCGTGACCGCACCGCCGGGACCCGCCCTGGTGATCGCAGGCGCGGGATCGGGCAAAACGCGAACCCTCACTTATCGCGTCGCTTACCTTCTGGAGAACGGCATCCGGCCCCAGCACATCCTGCTGCTCACTTTCACCAACAAAGCCGCCCGCGAAATGCTCGACCGGGTCTCAGCGTTGTGCCCGCACGATCTCACCGGCCTGTGGGGCGGCACGTTTCACAGCATCGGGAATCGCATCCTGCGTCGGCATCCGAACGAAGCCGGCTTTGCGCCGGGCTTCAGCATCATGGATCGCGAGGATGCGGAAGACATGCTCGATGGCGTTGTCACTGCGCTGGGCTTCGATCCCAAGGAAAAGCGCGCGCCCAAAGGCGAGGTAATAGCCGACGTGCTGAGCTACCAGCTGAACACCGGGAGGAAGCTCGACGACGTGCTCCTGGAGAAATACCCGCACTTTCTCGAGTATTCCGCCAAGTTCGCCGAGGCGCGGACGAAGTACGAGGCAAAGAAGCGCCAGGCAAACGCGCTCGATTTCGACGACTTGCTCGAGAAGACGCTACGCCTTCTGCAAAACAACGCCGCCCTTGCAG
Organism: uncultured Prosthecobacter sp.; assembly: GCA_966125105.1. Taxonomy (GTDB): domain Bacteria; phylum Verrucomicrobiota; class Verrucomicrobiia; order Chthoniobacterales; family Chthoniobacteraceae; genus SXWH01. The sequence goes on along the minus strand of CBHXZU010000508.1, from coordinate 4,329 downwards.
AGCATTACCAGCGGCAGTTCCAGTTCGTGCTCGTCGACGAATACCAGGACACGAATCACCTGCAGAACGACTTCATCGAGATTCTCGCCGCGCGCCACCACAACGTGATGGTCGTGGGCGACGATGCGCAAAGCATTTACTCGTGGCGCGGCGCAGACTTCCGCAACATCCTCGAGTTTCCCAAGCGCCACACCGGCGCTGTCGTCTACAAGATCGAGACGAATTACCGCAGCGTGCCCGAGGTGCTCGCGGTGGCAAACGCGGCGATTTCCGCCAACGTGCACCAATTTCGCAAAGAGCTGCACGCCGCGCGGGAAGGCACGGGATTAAAACCGGCCTTCGTTCCGCTCCCGGATGCGCAACAGCAGGCGCAGTTTGTGGCCCAGCGCATGTTGGAACTCCACGAAGAGGGGATCCCGCTGGAAGAAATGGCCGTGCTCTACCGGGCGCATTTTCACTCGATGGATTTGCAGATGGAACTCACGCGGCGCGGCATCCCTTTCGAGCTCACCAGCGGTCTGCGTTTCTTCGAGCAAGCGCACATCAAGGACGTCGGCGCATTTTTGAAGTGGGTGGTAAATCCGCGTGATGAAGTCGCTTTCAAGCGCATGGCAAAGCTCCTTCCCGGCATCGGTTCGCGGAGCGCGGACACGCTCTGGGCCGGAGTGGAAGACGCGCTCAACCGAAGCGCATCGCCGCTCCTCGCGCACCATGCTGCAGCGAGCGCGCCGAGTGCGGAGATTCCGACGGAGTCGCCCGCCGCGCCGCCCGCCGAGCGTTCGCAACTCGCCCCGGCCGATGAGCCCACCCAGCCACTTCCGGAATCGATCGCCAATCCGTGGGCCGGACTTCCGCCGGTAAAAGACATCCTCCTCCCGCTCAAAGTCCCTGCCAAATCGCAGAAGTCCTGGCAACAGCTGGCCTTCACGCTCGATGAACTCGTTCCCAACGGCCACTTCGCGCCACCGGCGCAGATGATCGAAAGCGTCATGGAGGCCGTTTATGACGACTACCTCCTCGCGAATTATCCAAACTACGATCAGCGCCGCGAAGACCTGAACACGCTCGCGAACTTTTCGAAGCAATACGAGTCGCCGCAATCCTTCCTCGACCAGCTCGCCCTGCTCACGGGCTTGGATACGGACGTCACCCAGCGGAAGGAGGAAACCGATCGCGTCGTGCTCACGAGCGTCCACCAAGCAAAGGGGCTCGAATGGAAAGTGGTCTTCGTGATCTGGCTCGCCGACGGCAAGTTCCCGTCCACCCGCTCGCTGGAAACCGCGGAAGCCATCGAGGAGGAGCGTCGACTCTTCTACGTCTCCGTCACCCGGGCGAAAGATGAACTCTACCTCAGCTACCCCTGCGTGAGTTACTCCCAAGGCTACGGCGACCCCCTGCAGCGCCCATCGAGATTCATCGGAGAACTCCCGCGACAGCTGCTGGAGGAGTGGGAAGTCGGCGGCGTCTTCTAAGAGGCTGTCCAAAAGACAACGCGTTGAGCACTCCGTTACCGAAGGCAGCAAGCCTAATGAAGCCAGGCCCCCTCGAACGCCTCCGGAAGCCCGCTTGCGGCGTAGCACGGCTTGCCAGAGCGGTCTAAGCGGGCAACGACCGTGCCGCTCATAACCCGCTGGTTAGTCTCACAGAGCGCCGCACCGTGCACGATCCACATTACAACGCGCCGCGAGCCCGCTTCTTCTTCACCAATGCCGCCGTAGAACGCTTCCGCGGATCAGCCACAGCCGGCTCCTTCGTCCGTTTCCCACCGCTTGGGCTCGCCTTCGAAAGGCTCTCTTGAAGAATCTTCACCAGGTCGATGGTCCCCGCGGGTGCACGCTGACGCGTTTCCTTCGCTTCGAGCGGCCGCTGCGAGATCTTGGCCTCGAGAAGCTCTTTCAGCGCCGTCTGGTATTGATCGGCATATCGCGTCGGATCCCAATCGGTTGTCATCGAATCGATGAGCAGCTTCGCCATCTGAAGTTCCTTGGTGGTCACTGCCTCCGCGGGTGCCGGCTTCAACTCATCGGGATCGAGGACCTCGTCCGCAAAGTGCATCAGTTCCAGGATCAGGAATAGCCCGTCCGGCTTTACCGCGGCGAGGTATTCTCGCGAGCGAATCGCCACCTTTGCGATGCCAACTTTGCCCGTCTCGTTGAGCGCCCGATGCAGCAGCGCGTAGCTTTTCTCCCCGCCTTTCTGCGCCTCCATGAAATAGGGCGTGTGGAAAAACTTCGGATTGATTGCCGCCTGCTCCACGAAGTCCGTGATCTCGATCGTGTGCGTCGATTCGATCTGAACCTTCTCAAGATCCTCATTGGTGATCGTCACAAACCGCCCGCGCTCAAACTCAAAGCCCTTTACGATCTCCGCCGCCGGCACCTCTTTCTCATCCGCCTCCGCAACCTTTTTGTAGCGGATCGGGCTGAGGTCAGATTTCCGCAATTGCCGGAAACTGACCCGCTCCTCCCTCGTCGCCGGAAAGACTGCGATCGGGATATTTACGAGGCCGAACGTGATCATTCCTTTCCAAATGGCGCGCATAATTGGGCGGTGGTTTAGGAGTTCTGGCGGAAGATTTGGCGCGTGGTGCGGCAGTAATTCGCGTCTCCTCGGCACTTTGGACGCGCCGGTTATCAGGGTGGGTATCTACCGGGCAGCCCGGCGTTCGTGTTTCTTCCGCCGCTAAAGCGTGGTGCCGCGACGCGCAAAACGACAATAGCCATCCGCCAAAATCAATCTGTCGGTTTGCGCCCTCGCGTGCGGGTTCTTTCAAGCCAGCGCGAGCGCCAAAAATGTAGGGTAGGCTTCCCAGCCTGCCTTGGAGAGAGGTGAGCGTTCAGCGCAATCGGAAAGACTTTTGCCAGCCGATATAAGCTCATCCGCCCTACGAATTGCGAACCGAAATATATCATCAGCCAAATGCAATTTCCGGCCGGCGCGCGCTTGCTGGTCGTTGAACCCACCGCGCGAAGCGCCAAACATTGTAGGATCGGCTTCCTAGCCTGCCAGGGAGGGATCGCGGGCGCGGAGCTTCTCAGCAGACCCGGAAACTTCTCTCGGCACCCACTCTAAATGTTTACGAAACCTAAGCTCGGATTCCTCGGCGTCGGCTGGATCGGCCGGCGCAGGCTCGAGTCCATCGCCGGTACCGGCCTCGCGCAGATTTCCGTGCTGGCCGACCCCGCTCAAGACAGCCTCGACGCGGCGCACAAGGTGGCGCCCGATGCCGATCGTGTGGAATCCATGGATGAGTTGCTCGAGTACGACCTGGACGGCGTCGTCATTGCAACCCCAAGCGCCCTCCATGCGCAGCAATCCATCTGCGCCCTTGAGCGCGGACTCGCCGTCTTTTGCCAGAAGCCGCTCGCGCGCAATGGCGCCGAAGTCTCCAAAGTGATTGCTGCCGCCGAACGCGTCGATCGCCTGCTCTCCGTCGATTTATCCTATCGCCACGTCGAAGGTTTCCGGGCCATCCGCGACTTGGTCCTCGCCGATGGATTGGGAACCGTCTTCGCCGCCGACCTCGTGTTTCACAACGCGCGAGGCCCTGGGAAGCCCTGGTTCTACGACCGCGCCATGTCCGGTGGCGGATGTCTGATCGATCTGGGCGTCCACCTGGTCGACATTGCGCTGTGGATTCTCCACGAGCCAGTCGTGGATATCTCAAGCGCGCTCTTCGCCGAAGGACATCGGCTGAAGCCCGGCGCGCAAGCGATCGAGGACTACGCCTCCGCGCGCCTTGAACTCGAGTCAGGAGCGATCATCACCGTCGCGTGTTCATGGAAATCCCACGCTGGACAGCCCGCCGTGATCGAGGCCACCTTTTTCGGAACTAACGGCGGCGCCACACTCCGCAATATCGACGGCTCCTTCACTGAATTCCGCGCCGAACGTTTCACCGGCACGAGCCGTCAACTCCTCGTGGAGCCGCCAGACCCATGGGGTGGGGGAGCCATCGTCGCCTGGGCTCACCAACTGCGAGAAAGCTTCAAGTTCAACCGAGCCATCCTGGACCACGAACGCGTCGCCCGCATCCTCGACCGAATCTACGGCGAACCCGGCGACACCCGAAGGTGAATGCGAGGTGAGCGTGAGCACGCCACGATCACGTTAGAACTCCTGAGCGTGAAATTGCACCGATCACCGCTGAAGGGCAGCAGTGAACTCATCCGCGACACTCGATGTGCCGTGAACACGACACCGCCAAAATTCCCCGTGGACAGCAAACCGCGCCTCGCTATAAACCGCCCACAACGCGGGTGTAGTTCAATGGTAGAACGGCAGTTTCCCATACTGCATACGAGGGTTCGATTCCCTTCACCCGCTCTC
>CBHXZU010000507.1:0-5017 GCA_966125105.1 uncultured Prosthecobacter sp. | reverse complement strand
GAACGACCTGCTGATCACGAGCACCCAGGCTGGGTCAGTTCCGCGAATTGCGGTCCTGCGTGGCGACACGGCGGCAGGTACCGGTCACATCTTCAATTTCGGCCTCCTCTCGATGGGCAATCAGCGCCTCGGGGTCGAAGGCAATAACAGCCACCAGGTGGGCATAAGCAAAACGGCCATCATCTCGGGTAATTCCGTGATCGAGTTGCGCACAGACGGCACGCACATGGTGTTTTCCGATCCAACGGGAGCCATTCGCGAAGACGCGGCCGGACGCAAGCTCACGCTCGTCAAGACCGGGCCCGGCAACGCCGCCGCGCGCGACGTTATCGTCGGGGGACCGATCAGTCTTTCAAATCTCGAGGTCTCGACGGGAACGCTTCAGTTGCGAGGAACTACCGGCGCTATTGGAACGGCCTTTGGCAATGCTGCGCCGACGATCATCGTCAATGGTGGCGCAAATAACTTCACCAACGGTCTGCCAACACAGGGATTGTTGCACCTGGACAGCAATACTGGGCACGTCGTTGGACCCACGACAATTATTGCAGCGGGACAGAACCTCGATCGAATCGCCGATTCGGCGACGCTCGAGATGCGTTCCAATTCGATCCTTCGGCTCACCTCGCAACTGGATTCGGGAACGACTGAATTGATCGGCACGACTAACGTCGGCGGCCACGCGACGTTTGATGTCGTCAAAACCGGCACATCTTTGACGCCGGTCGCGCTCACGCTGAACTCGTTCAATCTCACGGGCCAGAAGGCGACCGCGAATTTCACCGGCACCTCCCTCGGACTCGCTGGCACCAATACGTCCCGTATTGTCCTGAATCCGACCACGGCTTCGACGGGAATTCTGGGCGCGCAATTTCACTCCGGGAACGAGTGGGCCAAGTACGACACGACAGTCGACAATGGTTTCCAATTGGGTGTTACCCCGTTCGTCGCGGCTGATTACACGATCGATGCGACAGCGACGGACGCAGCGTGGGCCGCGGGGCAGCAACTGAAGCTAACCAGCGGCACGGGCACGGTCCTCACCGCGAACCGGAATGTGGCTCGTGTGAATGCCCAGTTCACCGTCGCGAACCAGGCGATCAATCTTGCCGGGTCCTCGCTTACCTTGGATGAAGGCGGTTTGTTGGTCTCCGGCCAATTAACCGGGATTGTAGATGGCGCGACCGGCGCAGCTCCGAGTGGGACGGCTGGGATTACGTCCGGTAACGGGACCTTATATGCGCATAACAACTCTCAACTGGATCTGCGCGTCCCGGTCACCGGCGCGATTGACTTTGTAAAGAGCGGCACGGCCACGCTGCGCCTCACCCACCAATCGCTCGCCGTTGGAACAGGCGCGACAGCCGTCAACCCATTCACCGCGGCCACCTGGACCAGCACGCTGACGGGTAATTGGATCATCAATGACGGACGGCTCGACGTTCACCGCGGGCAGTTCCTTGGAGGTCGGCCGGTGATCCTCAATGGCGGACACCTTGAAATCAATGAGCCGGTCTCGAACGCGAATGCAGACAGCATCATTTTCGGGTGGGGCAACAACATCACCGTGAACGGCAACGCGACGGTTGCGGCAGACGACAACGGCGAATCGGCTGATGCAAATACCGGCGATCGCGCTGCTGTGCTGCTTGGTTCATTGACGATCAACAACGGCTCCACGATGAGTCACGGATCGTTCAGCGACATGGACATCGCCTACATGGGTGGGGCGACGTTCAGCGGAACGCCGACGCTGAATGCAGTCCGCGGCGGTGTAAACTCGGCGACGATCATCAACGGAGCGCTCGCCGGAAGCGGCTTTAACATGGTCGCGTATAACGGAAACAGCGCGTCCGTGGTGCTTGGCGGAGGGCCTGCCGATAACGTGGCAAACACCTACAACGGAGCCATCACCGTTTTGAACGGAAACCTTCGCCTGAATAAGGCGAACGGGACGACTGCGATCACCGATGGCGCAGCGACGGAAGACATCATCATTAACGGTGGCGCGCTGCTCTGGGGCCCTGGCCAGCACGGTGATCTGGCCACGACTAACAACATCAACGTGTCGAACAACGGCTTGGTTGGCATTGCGGCAACTTCACCCGCGACGATCAAGACGGCTGGCGCGAATCAAATTGCCGACACTGCGAACATCACGCTGTTGACCGGCACTCTTGGTGAGAGCGACCGCATTACGAACGAGAAGTTCGGGAATCTGGTGATGAAGAACGGCACGCTGAATGTCGGTCTTGGCACCATGGAGATGGATACTGCGACATTCTCAGGCGGCGCGCTCGGATTCGATCGCGGCGGCACGCTCAAAATCGGCAAAGCGACATATTTGCCTGGGGCATTCGATCAAAGCGTCTTCACGGGCCTGCCGACCCCAGGCGCCTACACCACGCTCGAAATCGGGGCCGGCGGCATCTCGTTGACGGGCCAGAACATCACGCTTGGAAACGGCTTTAGTGGCAACGTGGCGGGATCCGGCGGACGACTCCGTCTAGGCGGCGATCTCACGTTCCGGGGCGACGATCTGATCGGTGGCTCGTACGGGCGCAAAGGCATCTTCGTTCAGAATGGAAGCAGCTTCCGCGAGTTGGGTGACAGCCACATCGACCTCATGGGTGGCACGCGGGATTTCGGCATCGATACGGATTCGATCTTTACGATTACGGCAAAGATCACGAACGGCGGACTCACCAAGAGTGGGGGAGGCTCTCTTGTGCTGGAGCCTTATTTGGCCAGCACGTTCACGGGCCCAGTCACCGTTAACCAAGGTGTCCTCGAGGCGAAGGGCGATGGAGCATTCGGCACGAGCGCAGGCGGAGTGACGATCAACAGCGGCGGCACCGTGAAGCTGAACAGCGGCTGGGCGTATGGCGACGCGTTCACGGTGAATGGACCGGGCGCATTGATTCCGGGTGGCCTTGGCATTCGCGAAGTCGGCGCGTTGGTTGCCGAGAGTGGCACCGTCCGCCTTACAGGCTCGGTCACGATCGCTGGAAATGCGACGCTCGCGGGTAACACGTTCCTTGATCCATCAGTCGCGCCTGGCGCGGGCGGTGTGGCTTACCGAATTGGAACGCTTCGCATCGAAGCCGCAGGCGGCATCAGCGGAACGGGAACAGTGACCTTGTCCGGCCATGGAGATGGTGTGGTCCTGAACGGTGTAAACACGACCTCCGGTGGTGTGCTGAAGGATGGCGCGGGCACGTGGTCGATTCGCGGCGCCAGCACCTACACCGGCACGACTACGGTTTCGGCCGGCACCTTGCTCATTTCGCACGCGAGCGCGCTGGGTGCGGCGGCTGCGGGCACCACCGTCCTGAACGGCGGCACACTTGCAGTGTCTGGGGGAATCACCCTTGCGGAGCCTTTGACAATCAACGGAGCGGGCGTCGAAGGCCGGGAAGGCGCACTTGATGGAGTCGGTGGCACCAACACCGTCAGCTCGACGGTTACGCTGGGCTCGGCTGCAAGTATCCGAGCGAACGAAGGCGCTTTCGATTTGACCGCCACGTCTTCCGTAAGTGGGTCCAACACGGATCTTACGCTGGCGGGCTCAGGCAACGGCAACGTGCGCGGCGCAATCGCAATTGGCCAAGGCAGTCTCACGAAAAACGGCACCGGCACATGGACGCTCTCCGGCGCCAATACTTTCCTTGGTGCTACCAATGTGAACGGCGGCGTGCTGGCTCTGGACTTCACCGCGAATAACTCGTCGAAACTCTCCGAAACTGCCGATTTGATTTTCGGCGGCGGCAACCTCTCTGTGCTGGGAAGCTCCACGGCGCCGACGGTGCAGTTCGTGGGCGGAACCTTCCTCACGGCGGGCGGTGCGAACGTGTCCGTGACGAGCAGTGGCGCGCAAGCAGCATCCGTGAGCCTGGGAACGATCAGCCGGTTCATCGGAGGAACAGTGAACTTCAATTTGCCGGCCAATGGCGCAATTCTCACGAACTCCGGGGCAACCAACGGAATTCTCGGCGCTCATGCCACCGTTAACAATAACGATTGGGCCACGGTCTCGGGATCGGCGATTACGGCATTCAATGGCTACACCCCGCTGTCGACCGCGGGAATCGCGGACAATGCTATTCTTGCTGCCAGCACGGTGACCGACGCGAATTCCGTGAACTCGCTGAAGATTACCGGCGGCGCGGGCGTGACGGGTGTTGCCACGGGGATGACCCTACAGTCCGGTGGCCTGCTCTACACAGGCAGCGGGATTGCTGGCATTGCCGGCACGGGAACTCTGGCGGGGGCGACATCGGCCGACGAATTCATCGTGCACACCGCAAGCGGCACGCTGGATATCGCTACTTCCATCATCGGTAGCGGAGGTGGATCCCTGACGAAGGACGGACCTGGCAAACTGGTGCTTAGCGGAACGAACGGCTTCTCCGGAGCGATCAACATCAATGATGGCACGCTCTCCATTGTCGGTCCGGGAGGCACGACACATCCGAATGCGCTCGGCACATCCGCGGGTCCGCGTAATCTGAACATCAATGGCGGCACGTTTGAAGTCGTAGGCGGTGACTACGATTCCGGCGCGACCAACATGTATTATGTGATCGGCAGCGGCGGCGCGACGATTCGGTCGACGTTGGGAGCCATCGTGACGATCAACGACAGCACCGGACCTGCTCCGGCACAGCTCTCCGGCTCTGGCGACCTGACGTTCACAGGTGGTGGTCGTTACCAACTGAGCGGTGGCGCTCCGAACTTCCCGAACTTCACCGGCAAGGTCACCGTCGATGGCGGCATCCTGAACGTGGGTAATGGCGGGGCCACGGGCTTCAATCCGGTTGGCACTGGACAGAACCAGACCATCACGTTGAAACCGGGGAGCACGATCATTAACCAGGCGAACTTCGCTCTCGGTCAGAATGGCCTGGTTAACAACATCGTCGCTGAAGGGGGTGGCGTGGAGTTCTTCGCGCAGGGTGGAAATCGGGTCTACTCCGGTGACATCCGGCTGGGTGGAACGAACAGCATTGTGCTGTTC
>CBHXZU010000506.1:0-5020 GCA_966125105.1 uncultured Prosthecobacter sp. | reverse complement strand
CTTGTCCTTGGCACCGGGAGCCACGAGCAACGAGCGCCCCGCGTTCTTGTTTGCGACAAAAACCTCGTCGAGAGACTTCGCGAATGCGCCGCCATTTTTCATCGCATACTCGAGGTTCAGCGTGGCGATTTCCTTGATTTGCGCGATGCTGGCTTTTCGATCGGCCGCTTCGTCTGCGCGGAGATCCATGGAGATGAATGCAGTGAAGACAGCGAGGGTAAGGTGGAGGAGTTTCATGGGTGAACGGTACCACCTAATATTGGGCGACTTATCACGCCGGCGCAAGCGACGCAATCAAGCCATCTTTAGTCCAATCACCCCCGCAAGGATCAACGCGACGCAGAGCAACCGCGTGACTGAAGCGGGATCTCCGAGCAACAGAACGCCGCAAAGCACCGTTCCCGCCGCGCCGATTCCTGTCCACACGGCATAAGCGGTTCCGAGCGGAAGTGAGCGAGTTGCGAGCCCGAGCAGGATCACACTGGCAAGGAGGCACGCAACCGTGGCCATCGACGGCCACAGGCGCGTAAAACCCTCCGTGTATTTGAGGCCCACGGCCCAGGCGATTTCGAAGAGGCTGGCGAGCAGGAGAAGAATCCAGGACATGACGCAGATTGGCGAATGCCAGGGTCGTCCCTGAATTGGTGTAGGAGAGGCGAGGTCGTCCCCGCTTCCGTGCGCGAGCAATTTAAAAGCGAAAGCGTTCGGGTCAAGGAGAAGGAACCACGGCCGGCACGGCGAACGTGGCGAACAATGCTGGGGAACTACGAAGAGCGCGAAGAACGCGAAGGGTTTCTTCATTTGGCACGGCGACCAATTCGAGTGGGCGCTGAAATGTGCACCACGGAGAACCCGGAGCTCACGGAGAGTTTTGATTACTCGAAACCGTCTCCGTGATCTCTGGGTTCTCTGTGATAAACCGAGCGGGGTTCTCGTCCCGATGCAGGACTTTCAGGGCGAAAGGCTCACGTAATTCCGTTCGTCGTGGCGCTGCGCGCTGCGACCAGTGGTTACTCAGAAGCACGCCCGCACAGTCCCGCCGTCGACGCGCAACGCCGTGCCGGTGATCGCCGACGCGAGCGGACTGCAGACGAAGGCCACGGCGTTCGCAATTTCCTCCGGCGTCTCAAACCGCTTGAGCAGCGAAGTCGGCCGCACGCTTTTGAAGAATTCTTTCTCGAACTCCTCGAACGGCTGCCCGCCGCTGATTTGATTTACGAACTCGTCCACCCCTTCCGAGCGTGTGGGCCCGGGCAGGATGGAGTTCACGGTGACGCCGGTGCCGGCGCACAATTCCGCGAGCCCGCGTGAAATTGCGAGTTGCGCGGTCTTCGTCATGCCGTAGTGGATCATCTCCACCGGAATCTGGATCCCGCTTTCGCTGCTGATGAAAACGATGCGTCCCCAGTTCTGCTCGCGCATTCCGCCGAGGTACATGCGGCTAAGTCGCGCTCCGCTGAGCACATTCACCTCGAAGAAACGCCGCCAGTCTTCATCCGGGATTTCCTCGAAGGGCTTCGGCTCGAAAATCCCGAGATTGTTCACCAGGATGTCTAAGGCTGGAAAACGCTGCTTGAGCGCGCTCGCCGCATCGGCGGTGGTAAGATCGCCGGCAAACCCTTCGATTTTCGCATTGGCGATTTCGCCTCGAAGCTTTGCGATGGCTTCGTTCACCGACTTCTCGGAGCGTCCGTTGACGATCACTCGCGCGCCCTCCTTGGCGAGCCGGCCGGCGATCGCGAAACCGATGCCTTTGGTTGATCCGGAGACGAGTGCGATTTTGTCCGTAATTTGCAGGTCCATAAGCAGCGACTACGTTGTCGCGCTTATGGCAGCAAAGCCGCCCCGCGCGTGCAAGCGCCGCGCCGGAAATGCCGCGACTCGCCACAATGCGATTGCAGCTACGCGGTCCGACCCGGGATGCGTTGCCGTCCAGGCACCCAGCGCGCTTCGTGATTGGCGAGGTTCAGCGCGCGTCGATGGCCCAGGTGTAAAACGCCAGGGCGTGTCCTTTGGCCAGCGCGATGCGAATCAGGTCGAGCTGGCAGTGGCCGAAATCATCGCGAACTGCGAGATTCGCCGTGCGCGTGGAAGTGATTTCCCATCCTTCCAGGCGGTGAGGACGCCAGCCGCGCTCTTGCACGAGCGCAATCGCCTTAACCTCCGCGTCGCGGAGGCTATCGACGTTGAGATAGCAGTGGATGAAGGCCCCGCCGATACTTCCGAAGTCGTCCGTTCCAGGTTCCGGACACGCTTCAATGCTGAGGAAAAAGACCTCATGCGCGAAGGCGCGGGTCACTGGTCCAATACGATCCGAGTAGAGATCTGACTGGGCGTTCGGGGTGGAAGCCATGCGCCTAACATTGCAGTTATATTTCGCATTGGCCAGCTTGTTTGTAACAAACGCGCGGAAATGTTCTAATACGACTGGCTTGCGGCAAAAAAAACTTACCGAAGTTGCATTAACGAGCCAACTTCGGTGGCGGCGTAGACCGAGCCGGTGGCCGGATTAGAGATAGCGGACGAAAGCCGCGAAGCGTCAGAACCATGAAATGCGCGGCGACTGCCGCTTCGGAATGGTGGGGGCGGAGGGATTCGAACCCCCGACCAGTCGCGTGTAAGGCGAACGCTCTACCACTGAGCTACACCCCCATTCCGGACGCAGATGCTTTTCCTACTCAACGGGCGCGCGCCGTGCAACGGAAATGCGTCCGGTGCGCGGTGCGGCGCACTCCAACTGATTACATCACCCGATCGAGGAGCGGCTCATCTTGGGTGAAGCGCGCCAGATTCGCGAGGAAGTGGCGCACTAGTGACTTCGTCTCATCGTGATGTCCGCCCGCGATGTGCGGCGTGATGAAACAATTCTTCTCTTTCCGCAGTGGATGATCCGCCGGCAGAGGTTCGGGTTCGGTGACATCGAGCCAGGCGGCGCCCACTTGCCCTGAAGCCAAGGCTTCCGCCAGGGCGGCCTGATCCACCGTAGCGCCGCGGCCGATGTTGTAGAAGATCGCGCCGCGTTTGAGGCCGCCGAAGCGCGCGGAATCGAAGAAGCGCCGCGTGGAGGCGCTTTCCGGCAGGATGTTGATGACGTGATCTGCCTCTGCGAGGGTTGATGTCAGCGCGTCGTCGGTAATGACGGGAATGCCTTCGTCGCCGCGGGGAGTGCGCCGATAGGCAGTCACGCGCATGTTGAGGGGGGCGAGTAATTCGACGAGACGCTTCCCAATCGCACCGTACCCGAGAATCACGGCGGTCTCTCCTTGCAAGACACGGCAGGTTTCGCGCAGGTGTATCCATTCCGCGCTCCCGTTGGCCGCGTGGCTGGCGAGTCCGCGCGGGATGTTCCGAGCCTGCGCGAGGAGGAAGCTCAGCAAGTGCAGCGCGCAGCCTTCCTGGTAGACCGTTGCGCTGTTCGAAACGGATACGCCGCGACTGGCCATGATTGCGCGAAACTCGGCCGTGTCGTAACGCGTGATGCCGGAGGAACTGACGTGAATCCAACGCAGCTTCTCTGCTTGCGCGATCGATTGCAAATCCGGCTGGCCGAAGGCTACGTCGACCGTCGCGAATGCGGGATCCAGTTCGGCTTTTGCGAGGACGGACGTGATGGGCTTTGCGGGAAAGATCAGCTCATGTCCCGCTGCGCCGTCGCGAAGAACCGACAGCGCGTCGGATGGCATGGCGAGATCGACGTAAATGCGCAGGCGAGACATGCCAAAACGGTAGCGAAGGCAGCGCGGCTTTGACCAGCGGGGCATTCAGAAATCGCGGAAGGATCGCATTGCCGCAGAAGCAAAAAGCCGAAGGCTGATTGGAGCCTTCGGCTTGTGATTTTCGAAAGAGGCGGACTGCCTCAGCCAACTTTACTTCGACGGCAAATTCTTGCCGTTCGAATTGATGCGGGCTTTGCCGATGAAGGTCGCGCCGTCACCCATGAGGAGACGATTCGAAGTGAGATCGCCGACGAGTTCCGCGGATTCCTTTAATTCGCATTTCGCGGCGACGACGACGTTGCCAGTCACGGTGCCATGGAGCAGAAGGGTTTCGGACTCAATGTTGCCGACGATCTTCGCGCCGGGAGAGACCGTGAGATGCGGGCCTTTGATGCCGCCGCCGGTGAGTTTTCCGCCGAAGGTTAGATCACCGGAGAAGGTGATCGAACCGTGGATTTCAACATCGCTTTGGACTGAGCTTTTCACCATGGGTTTGGGTCCGTTCATTAAAGAGGTTTTTGGATAAAATGAATGCGAGGCGCCAGTCTCCTCAGCGGACTTTTTGTCGCGAGGGAATATCCGCCATTCGTCACAATGTCCGCGCGACTTTTCCCAACGCCGCGATACCTGATCAGGCGACGCAGCACAACGTCCGGACGACGCGGCATGATGTCCGACCGACGTGGAATTAAGTCCTAATGCCGCGGCAGCGTAATGCATCGACGGGGCGGGTCTGCGGGCGGCGCGGCGCTCGGTGCAAGCGCCGCGGAAGTAAGTTCGATCGCCGCGGAGGTGGATGCAATCGCCATGGAAGTCGCTGCAAGCGCGATTTCGGCGATGCATGCCACCCCCGGAGAGCGATGCAAGGTCGCGGGAATGCCGATGCAAGCGTCCGGAAGTCGATTTAAGTCCTCCGGATGGCGCTCCGAATGCCGAAAAAGTCGGTGCAAGGGTCGCGGAAGCTTGTTCAGATGACGCGGAGGTCGCTGGAAGGTCGGCCGAATATCGATGCAAGGTTAGTGTAACAGCGACGCAGGGGCTGGGCGAAAGTCCCAGACTTCCGCCACGTTAGAGCGTTTGCTGAGGAGGAATTGCGAGGCATCACTATCAACTGGGGTCGGAAAGCGGGAAGGAAGGGGGTGGGAAGTTGATCGTGAATTCACTCACGCGGCCAAGCTGGGGCTTGGCGTTCCCAGCGCCGGGAGCGCCATCCTTTCCGTGATCGAAAGGGCGGCGTTTCAGTTTATCCTTCGGACGTTTAGAGGTTCTCCCCCGGAGTGGAATCCGCGCAAATCGGCGGTTCC
>CBHXZU010000505.1:0-5046 GCA_966125105.1 uncultured Prosthecobacter sp. | reverse complement strand
CCGAAGAACAATGGCGCGAAGGCACACGCGGCGGCGGCGCAGCGCGAGGCCAGGGCGAAGAAGTCGCGCGGCGGCACGAAGACGGCCCTGGATTACTGCGAAATGATGCACCGCACATTCATGGAGCAGCAGAATGATCCGAACCCGCTGCGAAAGTTCATCACCGTCGAGGAACTGGCGAAGATGTTCGAGTTCGATAAATCGACGGTGAAGCGTTACCTCCGCTTCATGCGCGATCGCCTGCATCTGCCGGTGGAGGGCATTCGTGAGCGCGGCGGGCAGGGTTACACGGAGAAGGTCTTTGCCTTTCCGCTGCACACGCTGACGAAGGGCGACATGTTTCTCTTCGTCGTGGCGAAGGGAGCGCTCGGCAAGGGCACGCCGTTTGCCGACAAGTTCCCTCCGCTGTGCGCGAAGGTGGAGAAGGCGCTGCAGGGCGAAGACGTGGACCTGGCGAAGCTGGAATCGATCGTGCATTTCAACGACGCGGGGCTGGACGCGCGCGTGCAGGCGGATCCGCAGCTGTGGGACTTCCTCGCCGGGGTGTGCATGGATCGCCGCGAGATTTCGTTCGAATACCTGAAAGCCGAGCCGGGCGCGACACCCTCGCATCGCGTGATCCGTCCGCTGAGACTGCACGAGATCGGGCGGGCGTGGTATGTGTGGTGTCCCGACGACGAGCGGCCGGGACATTTCAAGAAGTTCGCGCTTTCGCGCATGAGCCGCGTGGAGCGCACCGGAAGGGAGTTCGAGCCGGTCGAGTTCGACCCGGTGGCGTATCTGAACAGCATCGGAGCATTCACCGGCGGACCCGCGGAACTCGTGCACCTGCGGGCCTACGACAAAACGGCGCTCCACGTGCAGGAGCGACCCATGCATGAGACGCAAAAGATCATCGCGCGGCACGCGGACGGATCGGTGGACATCCAAGTCCTCGTCGCCTGCACCCCGGACGTCGAGGATTGGATCAATCAACGCGCGGGGACGATTGAAGTGATCGCTCCCCTCACCTTGCGCGCGCAGGTGCACCGTTTGCTGAGCGCGGGCGTGGCGAGGAATGCGTGAAGCGCTGACGGGTGGTCCGGTTTTGTCGAAGCCCCGTCCAAGAGACCATTCAAAGCTTCCGCCTAGTCAAAAGCCGCACACCGTCGGCCGTCTTACTCCGGCAAATTACTCAGCACCGCTCGTGGAAGGTTGGGCTGGCCGGCCACCCACTTCTTCACCGCCGCCGGCTCGCGTTCCGCCCATGTCCTCAACACCTGATTCATCGCGTCGTTGCGCTGTCCCTCGTGCTGCATCGTGCTCGCCCAATGCAGCGCGCCTTCGGGGTCGGTCGATGCCGTAACGGCGGAAAAGGCGGCGGTGGCTCCATCGCGGATCGCTCCCGCTTGCAGTCCATCGATCCATGCCGCCGCTGCTTTCGGATCAGCCGCGGCCCATGCGTTTGTGAAACCCCACGCGGCTGATCGGTGATTTTGAGTATCCGGCAGGCGCGCCACCCACTGCGCGCCGGCCTGCGGGTCTTTTCGTGCCCAGTTGGACCCAATTGCGCCCAAGGTCATTGGCGCGGACACGCCAGGCGTCGCATCCAACAACTCAGCCGCGGCCTTCGGATCTTTCGTGGAGATGCCCTGGATTGCGGCGCTCAAAACCCATTTCAGATTCTCCGCGCCGCTTCGATCCCGAACCAGCGTGGTCGCGGCGTCGAAATTCTCCCCCGCCCAACTCGAGAGACTTTCTTGCGCGCTCCAGGTGAGATTGGCGGGCAGTTTCGTTTTTTCCAGCCATCCAAGCGCGGCTTCCGGCGAGCTTCGCATCCAAGTCCCCAAAACGCTTCCGATTGCCCGATTGTCCGACTGCGTCGTCTTTAGCGAAAGCACCGCCGCGCGTTCGGGATCGGTGAACTTCAGCCGCTCCACTACTTCCTTCATCGGTTGTTCGGCCATCCGGCCTGCAAGAGTCTCGGCGAGCTTGGCCGCGCGATCGATGTCCGTGCTCATGATCGCATAGATCATCGAAGTCGTGGCGCTCTCCCGCATCTCCGTCGTCGCGATTTCGCCCAGCAACGCGAAGGCCTTCTCCGGGTCACGCTTTGCCGCCACCCCCACCAAGCTCGCGAGGACGGCGCTCCGATCCCGCTCGTCGGGCAAGGCATTGGCTTTCGCCGTCACCGCTTCGATATCCAACGTTTCGAAGCTCTGGATGGCCGCGCCGACCACCCACCGCCGCATATTGCGATCCGGAATTTTTAAGGCCCAGGAGAGCGCCGCTTGCGGATCCAACCTTCCCCACGCACTCGCCAATGCCGTAGAGGCATTATACTGGGTGGTGCCCTGACTCAGCCCCTCGACGGCAGCGACCGCCGCGGTCAGATCTTTGCTCACCCACCGTCCAATCACCTCCGAAAGATGGTAACCTCCCGACGTCTCGCGCGGATTCTCCTTCATCAATTGAAAGGCGCGCGCGGGATCCACCCGTGCCAGCGCGGGAAAGATCCCCGGAAGGATCGAATCCCGATCCGGCCCCGGTGGCTGCTCATTCAGCCAAGCAATCGCCGCAGAAGGATCAACCGCCGCCCATTCGCCAAGAGCCGTCGATATCCCGTAGTAGTTTTTGCTGCGCCGCGCGAACTCCAGCGCCCCGCGTGGATCCGCTTCCGCCCAGCGAGCGAATAGCATCCGCGTCATTTCCGTGCCGTCGGTGCCAAAGGGAAGTTTCAGTTCTTCGACCACACGCGGAATGTCCGCAATCGCCACGTCTTCCGCGAGACGCGCAAAATGAGCATTGCGCCACCGGGCGCTCGGATGGCTCGAAATCCCGCGCATCCGCTCGGCAAAGGAGTAAATGGATTTCGAGCCTGCATCAGCCGCCGCGGCACCGCCCGTGCCGGAGGTTATACCTGCTTCAGACGCGCTTGGCCCCCGGGTCCTCTCTCCCTCCGCTGCAATGACATTCTGCGAGCCTCCTGGTCCAGGACTGCCCATGAAATACCCGATCGTCCACGCGCAACCGATGGCGACCAGGAACAGGAACCAGCTCCGGGGATGCATAGCAACGAGGCTAAGTTCGGCTCACGCGCAGTCAACGATCCATGCGCTCATGCTCCGCGCGCAAAGAGCGCGCCAACGCGCCTGACTTGTGGCGCGCAATCAATCAACGGTTCATGCTGGAAACAACGCATCCGTCACGCGCACCAACTCCGCGATCAGACCCTGCATGCGCTGTTTGATCGCCGCGTCGCCGAACGAGCGGTCACCGCTCGCCACCGGCGGCGAATAGACAAACCGCGGAATAATGATGCAGCGATAGTCGAGCATGAGGCTGTTGGCGAACGGCATCACGCTCATGTAACTCCCCTGGCCACCTGCGGCGCAGATGAACCCGACCACCTTGTCTTCCCACGCATCCCCGGTGAGCTCGATGAGGTTCTTCGCTGCAGCGTTCACGTCATAGTTGTAAATAGCCGCCGCGATGATAATCCCGCGCGCCCCGGCAATGCGCGCGGTGAGCGGAGCGACGCTCGGATCAGAATACGCGCGGCCGCCGTCGCACAGCGGCAGATTCATCGTCTGCAGATCGATGAATTCGGCCGGATGCTTTAGCTCGCTGAGCTCCCTGTGCGCAGCCTGCGCGAGAACGCGGCTGCGGCTCTCCGGATTCAGACTGCAGCTGATCACGAGATAACGCATGTCGCAGATTTACCCAGAACTCGCCGCAAGAGGAGTGGAAATGCGACGACGCGGACTACGGGACTGTCTCGCTGGTGCAGGACCACGGCCTGCCGGGCCCATGCCAGCCTTGCAACGGACGGTCCGCGAATGTCGCGCCGCACCACGTCGCTCGGAGTTGTCACCGAGTCGAAGCACCCCTTCACCGCATCGCTGTAACTTGGCGCGGATAGGCAGAAACATTGCGTTCTGCCGAATGAACCGGGCAGACCGCGCTTCGCACAACCAGCGTGATTCCATCCAGGCCCGATTTTCAATACCCAGTATTCGAAGATGCGGTTACGATTCGGGCGTTCCTAAGCACCCACTTATGACCTCACGCATCGAATCCCTCGAAAACCGCATTGCGCCCGCAACCTTCTCCTTCATCGATTTGGACGGCGACCGCGTCACCATCCAATCCAGCGCCACCGAGCCGCTCAACCTCGGTGATGAAGTCTTCCTCAGTTCCAACGATCCCACATCGCCCGCGACGCTGCTAAAGCTGGATCTCAGCAAGGCCGCTTACGCGGGCAAGGCGATCTCATTCATTGTAAACAAAGCCCGTTTCGGTGACGGCAAGGTGAACATCGGTTATATCGACGCCACGGGCGTCGACCTCTCGAAAATCGTTATCCCCGGCGACCTCGGGCGCATCGACGTGGGTGATGCAAACCTGGACACCCGGGCGCTGAACGGCCTGAAGGTTCAGTCGTTCGGCGTCCAGGGACTCACCACCCAGGGAAATACCGGCAATTTGCAGAGCAACGTCAACGGGCCAGTCGGCAGCATTTTGGTGACCGGGAACGTCGAGGACGCGAACATCAATATCAACGGAGATGCCGCGTTGGTCTCAATCGGCGGCGACCTCGTGGGCGGGGGTGCAGCTTTTTCCGGCAGCATTTTCATGCGCGACGGAATCTTCAAAGTTGCGGGCGACGTGGTTGGCGGAAGCGGCTTTGCAAGCGGCCACTTCACTGGGGGCTATAATAATACGGTGGCGACGGTCAGCGGCGCAGTCATTGGCGGAGAAGGTACTGAAAGCGGTCGCGTTGAAGTTGGCTTGGGATCCATCGGGGTTGGCAACATTATCGGCGGAACCGGAACGGATAGCGGCACGCTGTATGGCTATGACGGACTGGGTACCGTTCGCGTGCAAGGTTCCGTTTTTGGAGGCTCCGGAGTCGGGAGTGGATCCATCTTGGCGCTGGGCGATACGGATGTTGTCCGTGTCCGGGGAAGCCTCTATGGGGGAACTGCGGCTCTAAGCGGGACTATTCGGTGCATCGGCGACGTCGAATTGTTCGAACTGAAAGGGAATATCGTTGGCGGTAGTGCT
>CBHXZU010000504.1:0-5047 GCA_966125105.1 uncultured Prosthecobacter sp. | reverse complement strand
AACAAGAGCGCGATCGACAGCGCCAACCGAGATCGTCGTCCTGCCGCGGAGGCCAAACGCGAATACACCGCCGAAGAGAAGAATGCGTGCTCCATCGAAGCCATGCGCAACGGCGGCACTTGCGAAGCCTGCCAGTAGGGCAGGATCGCCGAAGCGCTGGGCCCAGTGACAACTGGTGATCAGAGTTGGCGGCTTCGCCGTTTCTGTTTCGGCAGTTCGGCGACCTGGAGATCGCCGCTCCCAGTTACGCAAGCGAGGCGCCAGAAATCTCTGAAGGCTCATGGTCCTCGGGAAGTTGGGTGATCAGGGGCGCGCGCGTGGCAGTTGCCGCTCGCGCGTGCTCTGATACCTTCGCGGACCGGTGAGCACTTCGACACTCTTACTCTACACGGCAACCTGGACGCTGGTGGCGCTGACGCCTGGGCCGGCGGTGATGTGTTCGATGGGGCAGGCGACGCGGCATGGGTTTCGCGCGAGTCTCATTGGGATCGCGGGGATTCAGACGGGGAACCTGGCATTCTTTGGCGCGGTGGCTTGCGGGCTGGCGGCACTATTGCAGACGGCAACCACCGCATTCGCGGCGCTGCGGTGGGTTGGCGCGGCTTACCTTATTTACCTCGGGGTTCGTGCGATCGCAGGCACATTTCGAAAGAGGAGCGCGCCCTCGGCTTCAACCACTGACACGCCGCGGAGCCGCAGCTTGTTCCTGCAAGGCCTGCTGATTCAGCTCACGAACCCGAAAGCGTTGCTCTTTGTCTCGGCGCTGCTGCCGCAGTTCATCGACGCGGCGCAACCGGCGACGCCGCAACTTGCGGCGCTACTGGTGATCACGATCGCCGTCGATTGGATCGTGCTCTCGGCCTACGCCTTTTTAGCGGAACGCAGCGCGCGTCGTTTGGGCTCGGCCGGCTTCACGCGCTGGCTGGAGCGCGCTTTTGGCGCGGCCTTGGTTTTCTTCGGCGTCCGGGTGCTTTTCGCCCGCAAGTGATTTGCGCCGGCGCGCGTGAGCGCCGTGACCCATTTGCCTTTCCGAATCACGCGCTCGACGGCGAGACCTTGCGCGCGGAATGCCGCCAGGACGTCGTCGGCCTGTTCGCGAAGAATGCCGCTGATGATCAAGATCCCTCCCGCGTCCACGGCGCCCGCGATCTGCGGGGCAGCCTCGATAAGGACCGGCCCATAAACATTTGCCATCACGACCGGCCAGCGCCGCTCGGGCTTCCACTCGAGCACGTTCGACCGCTGAAACTTCACTCCCTTTACGGCGTTCACCTTCGCGTTCGCTTTCGCCACGCGCACCGCCGTCGGGTCGAAGTCGTGCGCCTCCACCTTTCCGGCGCCGAAATGTTTCGCCGCGAGGGCGAGAATGCCGCTGCCGGTGCCGAGATCCAGCGCCTCCCATCTGGCGGGTAAGTGCCGCGTGGCTTCCAGGAGCAGGCGCAGGCAGGTGGCAGTCGTGGCATGTTCGCCGGTGCCAAAGGCGAGGCTCGCGGGGATCAGCACCGCGGGGATGCCCTTCTTCGCGAAATCGTCACGGTCCTTCTCGTAGCCGACAATGTAAAGCTTCCCGCCGATCCGCAGCGGCGGGCGGGGCGCCGGTTCGAGATCCTGTTTGCTGAGCGGTTTCGCCACGCGGATCTCCCCGCCAAACTCGCGCTTCAATTCATCGGCTTCCTTGCGGGTTAGCTGGTGCGCTTCGAGTCGCAACGTCTTGTATCCGCCGAGAATGAAAATCACGAGCCGCTGACCAAGCCAGCCGAGTCGCTCCTGCCAAACGTCTTCCCATTTCGCTGCCGAAAGTTTCCGCCAGACGAACCGCTCCTCCTTCATGCTGCTGCTCATTTCCGCTTAAAAATAATCACGTGCTGCTGCGGGAGATCACCCTTTGTCTCCACCCATTCGAGTTCGGGATGAATCGCCATTTCCTTTTTCACCTGCGCTTCGGTCATCTTGTGAACTTCCTTGATTTGCACCTTGGGATCTTCTCCGCGGAACTCGATGAAGATCATGCGTCCGCCGGGTTTCAGCGCCGGAATCGTGGCGCGCATCATTTCATACGGGAATTCGATTTCGTGATAGACGTCGACCATGAGCATCGCGTCGCAGCTCGCGACAGGCAGCTTGGGGTCCTGTTCTGCGCCGAGGATCGGCTTTACGTTCTCGATGCGAAGCATCTTCATTTTGCGGGCAAGCAGATCGAGCATCTCCTGCTGGATATCCACGCCATAGACGAGGCCCTTCGGCCCGATGACTCGCGCCATGCGGCTGCTGTAATATCCGCTGCCGCAACCGATATCCGCCACGACGTCCCCTTCCTTCAAACCGAGCGCTTTCACGGCCAAATCCGTGCGCTCTTCTTCCTCGCGCTCGGGACGCTCGAGCCAGGGCGCGGCCTGGTGTCCCATGACGTGCGCGATCTCGCGGCCGAGGTAAAACTTTCCGATTCCGTTTGGGTCATGCTTCGCGCGCGTCTCGTAAAGCGGTTCCGGCGGCTTGGGCGCTTCCGCGCGCGCGATGCCGGCAACGCAGAGAAACGCGAGAATTGCGGAGAGAATGCGCATGCGGTGCACCATTGCGGGCGGTTCTGTCTGAGCCAAGACTTCTTCCGAGAGGAGGAGGGCGCGCATTCCCGGCGGCCAGTCGTTTGCGCGTGGCGCAGGGACCTTCAGTCGCTTAGCTCCATCAGGATGTCCGGCTTTCCGGGCCGACAAAATTGCTAATAGCGCAGACTCTACGAACTATCTTCGCGGCTTTCGATCTTCTGAGCCGCTTCCCGCAAAATGATCCGCGCGATCAACCAATCGTTCCACGCGCCGACTTCCGGGCCGCGCGCCGGTCGCGCGAACCAGCCGTCGATCAGATGCCGCGCTTGCCCCAAGCCTTCGCGGGCCGAGTCAGTTTGGCCGAGCTCCCATTGGCACATTGCGCGCACCGCGAGGCAGAGCGCCTGGTGCGCTTTATTGCGGTAAGCGAATGCGAGGCTGCGCGTGGACCATTCCGCCCCCTTCGCAGGGAAGCCGCGCCGGTATTCCAACAGCGCCACCGTCACACTTCCCCACGCCCGGTCCAGGATACTGCTCCCGCGATCCGCGACGCATTGCTCCTGCGTCCGGGCGAGCGACATCATCTCTTCGCTAAGCGCGTCGCTCGGCGGCAGGAGCAGGCAAGTCTTCAATACTTGCTCCGCCGCCACCGCGCTCTCCGTCTCCCTGAACTTGCGCGCCCATTCCTGCCTCAATTCGTCGTAGGTTCGGAGTTTCTCAGCCGCGATGAGAGCCGGCGCCGCGACCACGAAGTCACGCGTGACCACGTGCGGTTGATCGCTTTGGTGAAGGCTGCCCACCTCGAGCAGGCTCAATGCTCGCTGCGCGGCAGAAGGCATATCGCCCTGCAACACGTTCCATTCGGTGAGCTCGCGGAAGACATTCCCTGCCTCGAGTGAAGACTGCCGGAAATCTGGGGGCAACTCACGGACCAGCGCGTCAGCTTCGGCATATCGGCGCTCAAATAGCAAAATGGCTGCTCGTGTGATTCGCTCGCGATCCTCTGCCTGCCGACGCAACGCGGCTTCGTGCTGCAGAGCGCGCTCCGCCACGGCGCGAAGGCCCGTCTGCTCGCGTTCTCCGGCGGCAGCTTTGAAATACAACCACGTGGAAATCGCATGACCCGCCACCAGCGCGACGATTGCCGAGCTGATCGCGGCAAATGCCACCTTGTTCCGCCGCACCATCTTGCGCAGGCGATACACGCCGCTGGGCGGCCGCGCTTCCACCGGCTCGTTCGTGAGGTGGCGCTCGAGATCCAGCCACAGGCCCCGAACAGTCTGGTAGCGCCGGTTGCGGTCCTTCTCCAGGGCCTTCATGGCAATCCAATCCAAGTCTCCTTTCAACGCCTCGGCCCAGCGGCGAGATCCTGGCCCCGCAGCGCCCGTGCTGAAATCGCTCCGAGTGGCCCGCCCCGCCTGCACGGAAAGTCGCGGGGGATCCTCCGTAAGCAAACGCCGGCGCATTTCATCCACGCCTGCGTTTAGTAGCTCTTCGTTACTAAAGGGAGGGCGTCCGGCGAGGAGTTCGTAGAGCAGCACGCCGAGGCTGTAGATGTCGCTCCGCGTATCCACATCCACCCAGCCGCCCTGCGCCTGCTCGGGACTCATATATGCAGGGGTGCCGATGAGTTGATCCACCTGCGTGCTCAGGGTGATCGTCGCCGGACCTGCAATCGCCTTCGCGATTCCGAAATCGATCACCTTCGGCGTCGCCACGCCATCGTGCACGGCGACGAGGACGTTCGAGGGCTTCAGGTCGCGATGAATGATTCCTTTTTGATGCGCGTGCTGCACCGCCTGGCAAACCTGCTGAAACAGGCGCAATCGTTCCGATAGGCTGGCGCGCGCGCTGGCGCAGAACTCATTGATGTTCCGCCCGCGCACGAGTTCCATCACGAAATAGGGGCGACCCGTTTTCGTCGCTCCCGCATCGAGAACATGCGCGATGTTGGGATGCTCCATCATCGCGAGCGTTTGCCGCTCAGCCTCGAAGCGCGTCATCACTCGCTTGGTGTCGAGACCCAGCTTCAGGATTTTTACCGCCACCGCTCGGCGCACAGGATGATCCTGGTAGGCAAATTAAACGACGCCGCTGCCGCCGTCGCCGATCGGACGAATGAGCCGGTATTGCCCGAGCTGTTGCCCGACACTTGGATCCGCCCCGCTCCCGTCACCTGCGGACGACAACACCGCAAACTCCGTGGGTGGTTTCAGCGCGGCGCTGCTCGCCTGGAAAACGGCGTCCGCCCGGCGGAATGAAGAAAGCAAATCATCCACGGCCGCGCGCAGCACGCTGTCTGCGCCGCACGCTTTCGCCACGAATGCCTCACGTTCCGTTTCGCTTTCGACTTCGAGCGCATCGCAAAAGATCGCCTCCTCGCGGGAGATCCCTCCTTCTGCGGAAAGCGGCGCGCCGTTGCTCATGCGATTTGCGAAGTCAAAATGCAGAAAAGCCGGTCATCCTGACCGAGTGTAACGAGGAGAAGGACCCCGAGCCATTCA
>CBHXZU010000503.1:0-5054 GCA_966125105.1 uncultured Prosthecobacter sp. | reverse complement strand
ATGGCAAAGACGCAGGAGGAGCTTGCGCAAAAGGAAGTGGAAGTGACCGCAGGTGGCGGCAAAGTGACGGTGAAGGCAAACGGCGCCGGCGACGTGCTTTCGATCAAGATCAGCAAAGACGTGGTGGATCCCAATGACGTCGAAATGCTCGAGGACCTCGTGCTAACCGGCGTGCAAAAGGCGATCGAAGAAGGCCGGCAGCTCATGCAGGCCGAGATGGGCAAGATCACCGGCGGAATGGGACTCCCGCCGGGCATGGGCTTCTAGTGCATGGGCTTTTAGCCCGGCACCCGAAAATCATCGCCACCTCGCCGAGCGTAGCCCATCCGTTTTCGCAAATAGGAAAGCCGGCGAGCGACGACAACCGCAAGGGGCGCCTTTCCAGGCGCCGTGCCGCGAAAGCGCCCCGATTGGAGTCACCAAATCTTGATAGCTTCGGCGCGCCGGAGCAGCCAGCCGCTCATCGGCGGCGCGATTCTGCCATTTCGCAATGCTTCCTACGATGCGCACTCGCAAGCACGCATGCGCCGTAGCATAGCTCGCCAGAGCTGTACACGTGAGCCACTCACCCGTGCCTTACGAACGTGAGTCGCCCCAGAATCGTCTGTCGCACTTGAATGGCTCAGCTTCCAGCTCTGGCGAGCCGGGCTACGGCGCAAGCGTGCTTGCGGCACCTATCCATCGAGCGAAGACCCGCGCCGCCACCCGCCCGATCGCAAAAGCCGGCAGAACTACTTTTACCACATCATCCCACTCACGCATTCACGCCACGTCCTCCAAACCACCCCCACTACCCCGGCAATGCCTTCCCGCCTTCAGTCACCCAGCTTTGCAGCGAATCCGCCCGCTCCTTCTTCAGATCTTTGAACAACCCCGGCGCGTCCCGCTTCTGCAGCGTAACATCCGACACACCCTCCTCGCGACAGGCCAAAACCTCCATGCGCCCCTTGGCCTCCCGCGGTCGGCCAATGATGCGCGTATTCCTCTTCACCGCGCGCCCCTGCTCTTTCGTTAACACCAGGTAGCTGTAAGGCAGCGTGGTCAGATCGATCCCAAGTTCGCGGCTGAATTGCGCCCAGCCCGCATCCTGGAAAACCCAAGACGGCACCCGGCCAAAGTGATGGCACCAATGCTGCGCGTTAATCGGCGCGAGCATGCCGCAAATCGCCTGGTGAGGACATGGCGCGACGATGGAAAACTCCGACCGAATCTCCTCGCGAACGGCGATAAGCGCCCGGCTATCCGCATGCGTGCCCGCTTCCACCCAGATTACCTCATCCGCCTTCCGCGCGAGCGCGAGCAACTGCGCTCGGGCTTCCGCACCGAGTTCATTGATGACATGGCTCACCAGCAGCAGCGTGCCCGGCTGCATTTCAGTCGGCAGCCCAGTCTCGACGACGATCGCCGGATGCTCCCTCCTCAACCTGCCCGCCGCATACCGCATGGCCAGCGACGAAACATCAACGAGCCTCGCCGATTCAAACTGCGGCCACTTCGCCATCACGCGCCGATGCGCCACACCGCTGCCGCACCCGAAATCCATCAGTTGCCGCGCGCGGGGCTGCCACTGGCGCAGCGTGAGGTCTTCGAGCACTGCGTCCCACTTCCAGCCAATACGCTCGGCAAACGTCGCATCATAAAGCGCGAGCTCTTCTTCGCTGCGCCAGTAAGCGCCGCCGACGGCTGTGCCGGTCAGAAACCGCTCGCGCAACCGGGCGAGCGCCGCCAATTCCGTTCCGCTGCGCGGAGCTGCACTCACCAAGGCGAATTTGTCTCGCGGAAGAGAGCGCGCTTCGAAGGGTCAGCCGGATCCTTCCGGTTGTGAACGTCGCGCTCATATTGCGCCCACGCGCCCTTGCGCTTGGTCGGCTCGAACGTCTCCCGGTAAGTTGTGTTCAGGGACGAACGAGTGCAGCCAGAGAAGGAAAGAGCGAGCAGGGCTAAGAGGGCGAGCTTCATGCGGGCGGAGCGGAGCACATTCGAGGAAACGCGTCAACTAATGCCATGCCTTCTCGCGCGGAGGCTTACGCAATTGTCACCGGAACAGGCGCGTTCACCCCTCAATCCGCGGGCGTCTTTATGGGTGGAGGACCGCCAGCAACCCTCACGAATGGATTACCTGCACCGTTCCCTCTCGGCTTTGGCAAGAATGCCCCACCGTTTGCCTCTTCAGCGGATGGACATCTGCACGGCGACCTCGGCTTTTAATTTCGCGGTGGTGGGGGGGCGCCGCCGGAGAGAGCTTCGCGAACTTGGTTCGGGACTTTGCTCTGGTCGCTGATGGTCGACATCCACTTGGCGGCACGCTCTCGCTGAGCATCGGACTTGAGCGCGCCCACGTAGGCCGCGGCGGCTTGATCCCGCAGCGGTGATGCCGGGAGCTTGTTTAACCAGCTTTCGAGCGCGCCGACGTCTTGTTGTGCAAGCGCAGTGATGGCGCGGCTGATCCCGGTGTAGTGGCCGTCGGCGGGGTTGGGAGGAAGGTTGGCTACCCATTCGACGGCGGCCGCCGGATCCTTTTCCGCAAGCTTTCCGGCAAACTCGCCGATGTGCTGCTCGCTACGGTATGGGCCTCGCGCGAGCGCTCCCAACCACTGCGCCGCGCGTTCCGGATCTGCGCTCTGTAGACGCCAGTATACATGGCCGATCGCCTCGCGCCGGGCGCTGCCATCCTTCGGATCATCCGGCAGCGACTCCCACCACGAGACCATCCCGCCGAGTTGCCGCTGGCGCAGCGCCTGCTCGGTGAGCACTTCCATCAATCGCGTAAGCGGACGCCCCTGTCCGAGCGCGGCGACTTCGTTTGTCGCATGGTCGAGGTCTCCGCGCGCCAGGCCATCGAGGTATCCACGAAGCGCGCCGTCGTACCACGGGGATTCGCGATTCGCGTCGAGCCACGCGCGGGCTGCGGCCGGATTTGTTTTCGCCCATCCGCGCAGGATCATTTCCGCCGCAGTCGGTCGATAGCTCGGCCACTCGTTGCTCTTCAGAAACTCGAGCGCGCCGCCGCCATCCACTTCGCCCCAGCGCGGCCAGAAGGCAGTCCATTCGAAGGGAAACTGGCGCCCTTGCTTTTCCATCTTGCGGAAAAGGTCCCGCACCGCCGTCGCATCCGCAGGTGTAAGCTGCGCGAGCATTTCCAACCACGCGGCGTGACGCTCCCGCTCGTCGGCAATGGTGAGCACGGTCCAGAATCGCTGCGGCAAACCGGCCAAATCCCCTGCCTTCGCGGATTCAGCGTCCACGGGTAACTTGGCCGCTTTGGCCACGCGATCGCTCGCCCGAGATTCGAGTTGCGCGGGGTTCGCTCCAGGTGGCACGGGCAACGAAGCTCCCGCAGAATTCGCCGGCCCGTTCACATAACGGCCCACCCATACTCCAGCGAGGAACGCGACAAGCACGGCAGCAACAATCGCAAACCGAGAGGAACTCATGGGCAAATGCTAACCAGCTAGCTACTCACCGCCAAGGGGAAGAGTGAAGATGACGACCCTGGCGGCATTTGCCGGGACCGTCCGATTTCACCGAGTTTCCGCCTACTTGATATCCAACTTACGCTGTTCGATGGCGTGAGTGATCGCCAGGACCAACCAGCCGAGACTAAAAAGCACAAAAAGCGCGAAAAACATGTAAACGAGGATGGACGCGACGCTCAGGAATGTTTCGACCGCTTGAGGAAGTTCCAGGAGGGCGCACGCGAGGGTGAGACCTAAGCTGAGGAGGGTGACGGCAAGCACGTATTTTGTCGCATCACCCAACTGCTCTTCGAGCCGTTCAAAGGTTGTGCTCATGGCAAAACTGTGTGTCCAAAATCGTGAGTGCGCAATGGATGTTTGACGGCGCGCCGACGTGGATTTGTCGTGTGTGAAGTTCAGTGATTTGCGTTTGCTTCGACGCCGGCCCACTGCCACCTAGGCGCTTCTGAATCGTTCAACCAATTGAGCACGAAATCGAACAAGTCGAAGGCCGGGATACCGGATAGCTCAGTGCTCCTTCACCGCGTTCGCCACCTGACACTGCTCGCCTTGGTTTTAGCCGTGTTGGCAGTCATTTGAAGGAGCCGATGAAGCGTAATGTCGAAAGCGACGGCTTCCACGTGGTTCGCCACGTTATCGACGCTTCGGAGATCAAGAAGCTGGTCAATTTGCTCGGGCCGGTATCGAGCGCGGGCAGGCGCGGTCTTCTCAAAGTGCCAGAGGTGGCCGAGTTTGCGCGCTCATCTCGAGCGCTGCATTTGATTCAACCCCACTTCGCCACTCGCGCAATTCCAGTGCGGGCAATCTATTTTGACAAATCGCCCGATGCAAACTGGCTTGTGCCGTGGCATCAGGATTTGACCATTGCAGTCCGGGAGCGCTTAGAAATTCCGGGCTTCGGTCCATCGAGCGTGAAGGACGGCGTGTCGCATGTGCAACCGCCAGTGGAACTGCTGGAGCAAATGCTGACGCTGCGCATTCACTTCGATGATGCCGACGAGAAGAACGGCGCGCTGCGAGTGCTGCCTGGCTCACATAAGTTGGGGAAACTTGGCGCCGAGGAGATTTCGGAGTTGCGGAAGTCGGGAACCGAAGAGTTGTGCGTCGCGGCTGCCGGCGACGCGCTCTTGATGCAACCGCTTTTGCTGCACGCATCGAGCCGATCGACGAGCGATCGTCATCGGCGCATCCTGCACATAGAGTACGCGGCCTTTGCACTGCCACCGGGCATGCACTGGCACGAAGGGCAGTGATCAAGGCTCGAGGAGGTCACCCCATGGCGAGCCACAACGCTTGAGCCCGCGACGCCCACGCTAGTAAGATTCCACCCATGCCTGCAGAGCCCTCCGATGTTGTCACGGACTGCTGGACCGTCGTGCGGCTCGACGACAATGGGAATGAATTCGAGGTGGCGAGCGGACTTACGGAGACGAAAGCGCGCGCGCTGCTCGATCAGCTCGAATCAACTGCGCACAAACAGCACTACTGGATTCGCGAAGACAGGCCTGCGAAGCGGCCAACGACGTAGCGCGAGCTTCCAAGCAACTGTGTTTTTTTAGGTGGCTCGCATTGCCGCTC
>CBHXZU010000502.1:0-5063 GCA_966125105.1 uncultured Prosthecobacter sp. | reverse complement strand
TATGACTTCGATAGCTTCGGCCTCGGCGGGCGCCCGAAGCTCGATACGGGGACGCTGTGTTGCTGGATGGCCAAAGGCACGCGCCCGTTCGGCATTTTGCGCCTCGGCACGCGGGCGCTGTTTGGAAGATTGCGCGGGGCGCGCGATATTGAGACGCACTGCGCGCCGGAATTCGAAGTCTCCACGCAACATCGAAAAGTCCGCGTCGCGCTGGACGGCGAGACGAAGTGGATGGAAGGCCCGCTGCGCTACGAATCGTGCCCGGGCGCCCTCCATGTGATCGTCCCGAGAAAGGAGGCCAGTGCCTGAGTATGCGGGTGATTGTGCACCTCTCGGACATGCACTTCGGGCGGATCGATCACCCGCTCCTCGAACCGCTCGTGGATGTGATCAAAGCGGCGCGCCCAAACCTCGTGGCGGTCTCCGGCGATCTCACACAGCGCGCGCGGACCGAACAATTCGAAGAAGCGCGCGCGTTTCTCGATCGACTCCCATTTCCGCGAATCGTCGTGCCAGGCAATCATGACATCTCGCTGCACAACTTGCTCGAGCGGTTCCTGTGGCCGCTGCGGAAGTACACTCTACATATCACGACCGATCTCACACCCTTTTACTTCGATGGGGAAATCGCAGTCCTGGGCCTGAATACGGCGCGCTCATTCACGACCAAATATGGCCGGCTCAACTCCGCGCAGGTGCACATGGTTGGTGAAAAGTTCGGCCCGCTCGGGCGCGAAATCACGAAAGTGCTGGTGACTCATCACCCATTCGAACTTCCGCCCGGATACGAAGACGAGCATCAGTTGGTCGGACGCGCAGAGAGCGCAATGACGGTGTTGTCCAAGGCCGGCGTGGATCTCCTGCTCTCCGGCCACCTGCACATCTCTCACACCGGCGTGACCTCGAAACGGTATAAGATCGAAGGCTATTCAGCGCTGGTGGTGCAGGCGGGAACGGCCACTTCCACCCGCGGGCGAGGCGAAGCGAATTCATTCAACATCCTGCGGATCGAAGCTGAGCGGATCGTGGTGGAGCGCATCCTGTGGCATCCAGAGAGCGCGAGCTTCCAAATGGCCTCGGCCCTTACGTACGAGCGCCTCACCGGCGGGTGGAGCCCGGTCGTCGAAGCGCGCCCCAGCGAAGAGGTGCCCGCACTCTAACGAGGTCCGAACCGTACTGAACCGTCGACCCCTCTGTGGGGTGGCTTATCAAGTACTCTGGAATGATAAGGTTGCGACGCGGTTCCGCCCGAACTCTCATCCGTGAGGCGCGCTAAACGCCGGGGACCTTCACCCAAGGCGCCTGCGGAATGTCCCGCCGTCTGGCATCAGGCTTCGTCTGACCGATAACATGATACGCCCGGCGCTTCCAAGATCCTCGATTTCGTCAGCATGGAGATCCTATATACGATCCTCATTGGCCTCATCGTAGGCATCGTGGCGAAACTCCTGATGCCTGGCCGTGATCCAGGCGGGTTCATCATTACCGCTTTGCTCGGCATCGCCGGTGCCGCAGTGGGCACATGGGTTGGGCAGGCGATGCATTGGTACGGTCCCACTGAGCCGGCTGGATTCATCGGCTCGGTGCTCGGCGCAATGTTGTTACTGCTGATTTACCGCCTCTTCACCCGTCCGCGCCGTCACGTATGAGCGATCAGAGTTTCTAAGGGTTGCTGTGTGTGTTCAAGTTGCCGCGCCAGTTCGCTGGCGCGGCTTCCTTTTACCCTCATTTGTCCATGATCCGCGCAATCATCTTCGATCTCGATAACTGCATCGCTCCTTCGGACTCGATGGGGCGCGACTTCATGGACCCCGTATTCGCCGCCATTCGCGATGCAAATCGGGGACACGTCAGCGACGAGGACCTCGAGCGCGCTTTCGACGAGATGTGGCGCGTCCCGCTCGATGCCGTGGCGAAAAGGCACGCTTTTTCGGAAGAGATGCTCGATGCTGGCTGGCGCGTGTCGCGTGAGTTGGAGGTGAGAAATAAGATGCGCGCCTACGACGACCTTGAGTTGTTGCGCGACCTGCCCGCCAAGCGATACTTGGTGACTTCCGGATTTCGGCGGATTCAGGAGTCGAAGATCCGCGCTTTGGGGATCGCGCCGCTCTTCGAGGAAGTTCACGTGGATGCGATCGATGAGCAGGATCGGAAGAGGAAAGAGGGCTTGTTTCGAGATATCGCGGGCAAAGGTGCGTTTGCGCCGGAGGAAGTGTTGGTGGTCGGCGATCACCCGGAATCGGAGATCGCCGCAGGCAATCGGCTCGGCATGCCGACGGTACAAATTCTCCGGCCTGGAGTAGTGGAAGGGACGACGGCAAAGTTCGTTATCCGCAGCTTTCGCGAGCTGCCTGAAATTCTCTCAACGCTGCGGAATCGTAATCTCTAAAACCTCTTCCTGTTGAAAGCCGAAGGCGTTTGGACTGCGGCGATCCTTCGCAGCTTTTAGGCGCAATACTTCAAAGAGCGTTCCGCCTCAGATACGCGGAGCTCGTCAAAAAGCTGCGAATGACCGCAGCACTCGGAGGCGCTTCGCGCTTCAAGCTGCCGCGTTCTGCTTTCGTTCGCGGATTATCGCTACTTACGCGCCGCCTCCGGCATGTTCTTCAAGAAATGCTCGAAGAATTCCCAGACCACTGCATTCGCTTCTTCGTTTGGTGAATGATTTGGCCGATTCGTCATGCCGACGCGGTTTGAAAAGCCCAGGAGTCTATTCACGTCGATTGCATGGTTGAGCGCGATCCAGCGCTCCGGCGGATCTTCGCTTCCACCGCTCACGAGGAAAGGTCGCGGGCAAATTAGCGCGTGGATGTCTGTGAGATCGTGTCCATCGGCGACGATTTGTTTGTAAGCGCCGGTGCGGGGATTCGCGTCCGTGATCACGCCAGGTTTTCGTTTCGGCTGACGCGGATTGAGGCCCAGGTACCAGGGCTCCCAGTAGTTCACATTTGGGCGACTTTCATCCCAGACGATGCCGGGATCGCTTACTGCCACGCACGCGAACTTTTCCCACAGGGCGCCGGCAAACATCGCCCACTTGCCTCCGTAGCTGTGGCCAACGACGCCGATGCGATTACGATCGACTTTTGGATGATTCGCCAGCGCGTGCCAGCAATTCGCGGCCACGTAGGCGTGGAAAGACAGAGGTTGGCAAACCGCTTCGCCCAGCGCGGGATTACGGGCGTCGCCACCTGGACTGCCGATGCTGAGCGTGACGAATCCGCGCCGGGTAAGTTGCAGCGCGTAATCGCGAAAGCGGTGTTTCTCGTCGGCGTTGAGACCGACGCTGGTTTCCGGCTCGTAGAACACCACGAGCACTGCCGGGAAAGGTCCGTCGCCGTCAGGAATGAGCATCCAGCCTTCGCTGGTTTGCCCCGGCGCCGTCTCCAGTTTCACCCGCTGCTGAGTGAAGTTCTCGCGGCGCTCCTCCTTCACGACCGCGCACTTTCCGCCCTCGAGGATCTCAGGCCAGGGTCCGGTGGTCTTCAGCCAATATTGCAGGATCTCCGCGCGCCTGCCGGGCCAGTCGGTCGCGGATTGCGCGCGGGTGCCATTGTCGAATTGCAGGGGTGAATGAAAATTACCGCGCTCGTTCGCGAACTTCGCTGGGGGAATGAGGTAGGGCGCGAGACCCGGCGGAAGCGGCCGCTCTTCACCATGCGCTGGAGTGAAAAGTAAAGCGAAGATGGCGCCGATCAGCGGGAGCCGCGAGCGAAGGATACCAGGAGGAAGCATGTGGATGAAGTTGAGCGTCAGTCTGCGCGCGTTTTGGCGCTGCGGATTTCGTAGCAGAAGAGCGAGTCGTGGTAGCGAAGATAGAGGCGTCCATCGTGAATCACGGGATGCGCCCACGCGTCGTTCTTCGCTTCTGCGAGGCGGAATCGCCCGTGACTCTGGAACTGCGATTCGCCCCCTTCGAGCAAATGCATCCAGCCATCTTCGCTCAGCACGTAAAGGCGTCCGTCGGCAAAGATGAGCGAGCCTTTGATGATCTCCGGCGACTGGTAAAGAACATTTCCCGTCTTCGCATCGAGGGCAGCCCATCCCTGTCGCGGACCGTAGAACGAGCCGAACAGTTTCCCGTTTGCGTGCACCACTCCGCCTTGGCAGGTGTCGAGTTTGCTCGTCCAGGCTTCCTCAACGCCGATCGGCGCGGCGGCATCAGCTGGGGCGACCAACCGCAAAAGGCGTCCGCGTTTTCCATGCGGCGCCGTCATGAAGATTCCGTCGCCGACGAGCGTCGGCATCATTGCGAGGACCGAGTAGCTCGTCGGCATGCGAGAGGTCCATTGCAGCTTGCCGGTGTCCGCGTTCACGCAAAACACGTGGCGCAGCGAGACGCCAATGATCAGGGGGCGATCGGCGAAACGAACGAGGATCGGCGAAGCGTAGCTAGGGCTCTCGACTGCGCCATCTTGCTCATCCTTTAGCGGCTCCGATTTCCAAAGCACGGCGCCGGTTTTTGAGTCGAGCGCAACCATGAGCGCTTCGCTTCCGCCGACCGTCGCGTAGATGGCGCGGTCATCCACCAGCAGGCATTCGCTTAACGCCCAAGTGATGTTTTGTCCTTTGAAGCGCTGGAGCAGATCGACAGACCACACTTCTTTTCCAGTCTCCGCGTCGAGGCACGCGATGCGACCGTGGGCGTTTTGGTGATAGAGGCGTCCGGCGTGAATCGCTGCGGACGCGCGAGCCCCGGGATATTCGCCGGTCCATGCGGCCCCATTTGTCGCCTCCCACAGCTTTCGCCCATCGAGATCGAAGGCGAAGATCCGGAGTGAGTCGCCGACGTCGCCGGTAATGTAGAGGCGATCCTTCGAAATCACCGGCGAGGAATACCCGCGTCCGATGCCAGTTTTCGACCACGCCAGCTTCGGGCCGGAGTCGGGCCAGGATTGCAGCAACCCGCGTTCATCGCTGATGCCATCGCGGCGAGGCCCGCGAAACTGCGGCCAACCCGCTTCGTCGGAGGCTATCAGCTCAGCCGGTGCCGCACAGCACCACGAGACCGACACGCCGAATGCGAGCATGATCCAGAGTGCTGCGTGAATGAGCCGGCGGGG
>CBHXZU010000501.1:0-5094 GCA_966125105.1 uncultured Prosthecobacter sp. | reverse complement strand
GCCACTTTCACGGTCGAAGTCATGATATCGTGAACTTTCATAGGACTACTGAATCGAAAACCCGCTCCCCATCGGACGGAGAGTCGAACTCGGAAGTAGATAAGGCCACTTTCGGCAACCGTTGCGCATAAGGTGCTTGAACGCCGAGCCCTTAGCCCTGTCTGATTCCATCCACCATGCTCCGATTCATCGCTGTCGCCTGCATCTTTGCGCTCCCGCTCGCGACCAAAGCCGAAGAGCGTAAGACCTCCCTGAAACCACTCAGCTTCGTCGAATACGATCTCGCCAACGGCCTGCACGTCATCCTGCACGAAAACAAAGCGGCGCCCGTGGTCTCCACGTATCTCGTTTACCACGTGGGCTCGAAGGATGAGCGCCCTGACCGCACGGGTTTTGCGCACTTCTTCGAACACCTCATGTTCGAAGGCAGTGAGAATATCCCGCGCAAGACGATCGACAAATACATCTCCGGCGCGGGTGGCAACTTGAACGCCAGCACGTCCTTCGATCGCACCGATTATTTTTTCAACCTGCCGGCGAATCAGCTGAAACTCGCGCTCTGGATCGAAAGCGAGCGCATGCTCCACAGCCGCATCGACGAAACGGGCGTGGAGACACAGCGGCAGGTGGTGAAGGAGGAACGCCGGATGCGCTACGATAACCAGCCCTACGGCTCGATGTTCGAGAAACTCTGCGGACTGGTTTTCAAGGGAACGCCCTATGAGTGGACGCCCATCGGCAGCGCGCAATACATCGACCAGGCGACGATCGATGAGTTCCGCGCCTTTTGGAAAAAGTACTACCTGCCGAATAATGCGATCCTCGCCATCGCGGGAGACATCAACGTCGAGGAGACGAAGAAGCTCGTGCAGGAATACTTCGGCGACATTCCGAAGGGCGAATTGCCGGCGCGGCCGGTCGTGAAGTTGCCCGAGGTGAAGGAGCCGCAGAACCTGCTGGTGCAGGAAGACAAGACTCCCCTCCCCGCCACGCTCCACGCCTGGCACGGCTGCGAGCAGACGCATCCCGATGCTTATGCGCTCGATCTCCTCGCCAATATCCTGGCGAACGGGCAGAGCTCGCGGCTTTACCGCCGTCTAGTCGACCAGGAGCAGGTCGCGCTCGCGGCGCAAGCGCTTCCCATCCTCTTCGAAAAGGCGGGCGTGATTGGCGTTTTCGCGACGGGTCAACGCGGCGTGGAAATTGCCCAACTCGACAAGCTGATTGGCGAGGAAGTCGAAAAGGTGAAAAGCGCCGGTGTCACCGAGGACGAATACAAGAAAGCGCTGAACCAAAAGGAAGCGGAACTCGCGAACCAGAACGGCACCATGCTCGCCCGCGCCCGCAACCTCGCGAATGCGCGGCTCTTCTACGGAGACACCAACGAGGTGAACAAGGAGCTCGACCGCTATCTTTCGGTGAAACGGGAAGACCTCCAGCAGGTCGCGAAGAAGTATCTCGTCAGCGAAAAAGTGCACGTCGTGCGCTACACGGTTCCCGAGGCTCCGAAGCTGGACGCCAAACCCACGGCGCCGGCGGAACCCAAGCAAGGGGCCGAAGCGAAGCCCGCCACGCCTGCACCCAAAGCCGGCGCGCCTGCCGAGCAGAGCGCGGAGGACTTGAGCAAACGCAAACGCGCCGTTGCGCCAAAGTCCGCGCAATAACCGGCAGCCCCACCACTCCAAACAACTTTTGCACTCCATGCGCTTTTCCAAACTCCTGCTCGTTCCCGCCCTCGTTGCCGCATTCGGCACCTCGCAAATCGACGCCGCGGTCGATCGCTCAAAGAAACCGGAACCCGGCCCCGGGCCCGCGGCCGCGGGTCGGGAGTACATCACCAAAGAGCACCCGAATGGACACCAGGTCTTCGTTAACGAAGACGATCGCAAACCGACCATCACCCTGCGGCTCATGTTTCGGGCAGGTGAAGCGCTCGACACAAAGCCCGGCCAGGCGGAGTTCGTCGCTTCGCTGCTCAACCGCGGCACCGAGCAGCGGGACGCGGACGCGTTTTCCGATGCAGTCGAATCACTGGGGGCCTCCATCGAAGCGAATGCGAGCGCGGATTCGCTGAGCGTTTCCACGAGCGGCCTCGTGAAGTTCACGGACCCTTTGCTCGAACTGTTTGCCGAAGCCATCCTGCAGCCGGCGTTTCCCGCGGAACAATTCGCGAAGGAACAAAAGCGCACCATCTCGGCGCTGCTCGCGGAAAAGAAGAGCCCGAGCGCGATGTCAGGTCGCCTGCAGACCAAGGTGCTTTTTGGCAAACATCCCTACGGCGCGCTCACCACGCCGGAAACCGTGCAGAGCATCACGCGGGATGATCTCGTCGCATTCCACAAACAGTGGTTCGCGCCCAACATCGCGTCATTGGCGATCGTCGGCGATGTGAAGGCCACGGACATTCTGCCGAAGATCGAGAAGGCATTCGGCGCATGGGAGAAAAAGGATATTGCGCCGAAAGCTCCCACGAAAGTGGAGCCGATCACGGGCCTGACGATCCATCTGCTCGACCGCCCGGGAAGCGTGCAGAGCAATGTGATCGTCACTCACCTCGCGCCACCGCGGAACTTCCCGCACCTGCCGGAGGTAAACGTCATCAATTCAACTCTGGGTGGTGGATTTAGCGGACGCCTCTTCCAAAACCTCCGCGAAGTGCACGGCTACACCTATGGCAGCAGCAGCGCGTTTGGATACAATGTGGAAGCCGGGTATTTCCAGGCAACGGCGGAGACGCGCAACGAAGTCACGGCGCCGGCGATCAAGGAAATCCTGAAAGAGATGAAGCGCGTTCGTGACGAAGCGATCCCGGATGCCGAACTCGAACTGCAGCGCGAATACAACGTGGGCAATTACCTGCTGAGCCTCGAACAGCCGGCCCGCGTCGCAGCACGCGTGCAGGACATCTGGCTCTACGGCCTGGACCCCAATTTCTACAAGACCTACGCCAAGCGGATGTCCGACGTGACGCCTGAAGTCGCCCAGACACTCGCGAAGAAATACATTCATCCCGACGACCTCGCCGTGGTCGTCGTGGGCGAAGCAAAGCAGATCCAACCCGAGCTGGAGAAGCTCGGCAAAATCATCCGGTACGACTCCGACTTGAACGTCATTCCGTAAGCGCTTGCACAACGACAGCGGCTCGGAACGCCCGGTGCTCTTTCGCGCTAATCGCGGTTGCCAAAAGTTGTTTGAGGATGCGGCTGCTCCGAAAGAACGAAAAATAGAAAGCCCAGGGCGACAGCCTTGGGTGTGGCATCATGATGGCCAGGCCTGCAGGGCCGAAACGGGCCGCGATTTTTGTCCCGCCCCTTCAGGGCTGATACCGTTTGGTCTGCTTCCCAGGGTTTCACCCTGGGCTTTCTCATTCCGTTCCTTCGGAACTTTGATCCGCCACGCTCGGCAACTCGAAGTTTCGCCGTATCGGAAACCTCTTTTGGCAACCGCTCTACTTTTTTCCCGGCAAGCTAGCCGCCTTTTCCGTGGAGGCTCCTGCCGACATCCGGGCTTCGAGGACCATGCAAACGACTCGCAGCCCGAGTTCGGAAAGATTGTACGGCTTCGCAAGGAACGCATCCTTTGCGGGATCCAGCTTCTTCACCTCGGCCTCCGCGCTGGACATGCCGCTGAGGAAAAGCACCGGCGTTTGCGCATGGTAGCGCATGCGGCGGATCTGCTTGTGCAAATCGAAGCCGTTCGCTTCGCCGAGATCCACATCCAACACGACCAACTCGCAAGGCCGGGATTCCAAATGATCGACTGCAAGCGCCGCTTTCGAAGCGTAATGTGTCCGTAGCCCGATCTTATCCAGCGACATCGCAATGCACTCGCAGTTGTCCATGTCATCATCGACGACATAAACCGACGCCTCCGTAATATCGGCATGCACACACGCCTGGCGATAACCGGCGATGGCGTGAAGGACAGACAGGGCCCCCTCCAATGGAGGGGTTGCGCGGGTGAGCTTGTCCGCGCTCTTCGCAACCCATTTGACGACATCGAGACAGCCGCCGGCCACGCGGTGCGCTGCCACAGAGCCCGCGCAAAGAGAGCGCCGCCCATATTCCCGCAGTTGGTTGGAAAGCATCGTCAGAAATTGCTCGGGCTCACTCGACGCAATCGCCTGGTGCAGCACTTCCCGCATGTCTCCGACGATCGCCTGGGCATCCTCTCCCTCCAGAGGGCTTAATTCAGGCGCCGGGATCTCTTCGGCTTCGCCAGTCTCAGCAGCCGGGCTCTTCGCCGCCGAAGTAACCGCCCAGGCCAGCCGAACCTCGTCGCGCGCCGCATCCAATTGCGCGCTTAGTTCCGCATTTTGCCGGCGCAAGCGCTCGCACTCCATCTCATTGTTGCGGGCGGCATTGTTCGCCATCACCTCTTCCAGGTGCGCGAGGTGCCGTTTTGCCTCGGCGAGTTCCGTTCGCATGGAGGCAACTTCCTCGCTGCTCCGCTCGCTTTCCTCGCGCAGGGCCTTGATCTCCTCGAGCGCATTGTCGCGCTCCCGGTGGGCCTGCATCGTGGTTTCGATGAGTGAAGTGCTTGCCTGCTTTTGCTGCTGCTGCAGCCTCACGATGTGAGCCTCGAGTGTTTTAACCCGTTCGAGAGCCGCTTTCAGCGGCTTTTCATCGGACCGCGCCGCTTGCGCGATCTTTGTATTGAGCAGTTCGGTCTGTAGCCGCGAAACCGTCGTGGCGTGCGCTTCGTCCCGCGACTCGAGAAGGCTCCGCGCCACGTCGCAATCCTTGCGCGACGCGTCCAATGCTTTCACTGCATTATCCCGCTCCCTCTGGGCGTGCTCGAACTCATCGGTCAGCTCATCGACTTTTGCTTCCGACTCGTGGATGCGCGCAGCAAACGAATTGATTTGAGCCAGCGCGGAATCCCGCGCCCTCCGCAACGCTACCAGCGCGCTCTCCAGCTCAGAAATCCGCATCGCTGCGTCCTGCGTGGCCCGAGGGACAAGCTGAAGTCGCCGGCGAAGCTCTTCGCATTCACTTTGAAGCTCGCGGACCAACTTCGACGAAGGCGCGGCCCCTATAATGGTAGGAATGGCGACTTTCGCTATTTCCGCAGCCGCCCCATCCCCGGCCGGAG
>CBHXZU010000500.1:0-5105 GCA_966125105.1 uncultured Prosthecobacter sp. | reverse complement strand
GAAGACGGCCGAGTTCAGGGCGCTGAACTTGTTGTCGCCCGTCGGGATCACTTTTCCGAACCACTTCTTGAAGAGCTCGGGATGATTATTCAGGCCTTCCGTCGAGCCAACGAAGACGACGCCCTGGTCGCCGACCGCCTTCTTAATGTTCGAGTAAACCGCCTCCGAGTCGAACTGCGCTTCGACACCCGCGAGGAACTTGCGCTCCTGCTCCGGAATGCCGAGCCGCTCGAACGTGCGCTTCACGTCATCGGGAACTTCCTCCCACGAGCGCGTCGGACGCTGTCCGTTCGCAAGGTAGTAACGGATCTTTTGAAAATCGATGTTATCGAGATCCTTCGTCGCCCAGTTCGTGGGCATCGGCTTCGATTCGAAAACATCCAGCGCCTTGTGGCGAAACTCGCGGATCCAGTCCGGCTCGCCTTTGACGCCGCAAATGTAATCGATCGTTGCGTGACTGAGGCCCACACCAGCGTCGAAGCTGTGCTGCTCAGGATAAGAAAAGTCGCCGACACTGCGATCGATGTCGATCTGCTTGGCAGGGTCGAGAAGTTCAGTGCTCATAATGAGAAATGCTTGAATTTACACGCCCGCGGGTTGCGGCTCCGTGATCCAGTCGTAGCCCTTCGCTTCTAATTCGAGGGCGAGTTCCTTTCCGCCCGTGTGCACGATCCGGCCGCCGGCCAGCACGTGCACAATATCCGGGACGATGTAGTTCAGCAGTCGCTGATAGTGCGTGATGACGAGAAATCCGCGATCGGGGCTGCGCGAGGCATTTACGCCCGCGGCCACGATCTTCAGCGCGTCGATATCGAGACCCGAATCCGTCTCGTCGAGAATCGCGTATTTCGGCTCGAGCATGAGCATCTGCAGAATCTCATTCCGCTTCTTCTCACCACCCGAGAATCCTTCGTTCACCGAGCGCGCGGTAAACTTCCGGTCCATTTCGAGAAGATCCATCTTCTCGTAAAGTTTGGCGTAATAGTCCGTTGCTTCGAGTTCTTCGCCTTCCGGCAGACGCGCCTGCAGCGCGGCACGCAGGAAGTTCGCGTTCGAAACGCCCGGGATTTCCATCGGGTACTGGAACGCGAGAAACAGGCCCGCCCGCGCGCGCTCATCGGGTTCCATTTCGAGGACGTTCGTTCCGTCGAGGAGGATCTCTCCGTCGGTCACTTCATAGTCCGGATGTCCGCCGATCACTTTGCTCAGCGTGCTCTTGCCCGAGCCATTCGGGCCCATGATGGCGTGCACTTTGCCGGGCTCAACGGTCAGATCCAGGCCGCGTAGGATCTCGACTCCATTGGCGGCGATGCGGGCGTGTAAATTACGAATTTCTAAGCTCATGAAAATTGTTGGTTAGCGTTTGGCGGTTCTGGCGGGCTTGTCGGCGCACTTGGGGCACGTGCCGCTGAACGAGACATCACTATGGGTGACGGAGAATTCGCCGGGGAAATCCCACACATCCTGCGGCTGCTTGCGCGCCCGCAGCGGGATATCCGAGATCGCGCCGCACGATTGGCAGAAGAAATGCGCGTGATCCTCCAGGTTCGGGCAGTAGCGCGCCGGTTCGCGCTCGTGAGTTACCGTCTTCACCAAACCGCACGCCGTCAGCGTATCGAGGCAGTTGTAAACGGTCGCCAGGGAGATATTCGACACCTTCGTGCGCACGCGGGTAAACACCTCCACCGCGGTGGGATGATCGCGTTCGCCCATCAGGACGTCGTAAACAGCGCGACGCTGGTCGGTCATGCGCAGGCCATGGCCATGGATCGTTTGATCAGGCGACGGTGATGAATTGCCGGGCACGGACATACGAGCAACCTAAGACCGGCAGACCCCTTATCAAGAACAATTCCAATTTAGGTTCTAAAGAGATGGATTCCCAGACGAATGGGGCGCTTCAGTCGGACTCCGTGTGGCATCGGCGGGTGCGCAGAGCGGTCGGCCAACGGCCAAACATCGAATACGGTCAATCGGTTTCCTGACAGCAGTCGTGCCTTTCGAATTTCTCGTCAGGTGATGCCGGAACGAGCGTTTTTCTCGCTCCGTAACACCGTTTTTCTCACTCGTAACAGCTGAACGAACTCTCATTGCACCCGAACGAACTCTCATTGGGTCTGAACGAACTCTCATTGGATCTGAAGGAACTCACATTAGGTCCGAACGGATTCACATTGGGGTTGAACGAACTCACATTGGGCCCGAACGAACTCTCGTACCGCCCGAACGGATTCTCATACCGCCCGAGCGAACTGCCGTAACACCCGAACGGATGCTCGTAACACCCGAACGAACCGCCCAACGACGTGAGCGTTTTGCCGTAAGCCCTCGTCCAATTCTGAGATCAAGCCGCCTGATCGCGCTTGGCGAAACGCTGCCCCGGCAGCGCCTTCACGAGTCGCTTCAGTTCCAACATAGTGAGCGTGCTGCTGATCTTGTAGACGGGCAGCCGGGTCGCCGCCGAGAGTTCATCGAGCGATAAGTCGCCAGCCTCCAGGGCGGTTACGATCAGGGTTTCTTCGTGGGAAAGTTTCGCGGGCGCCTGCGTGGACGTGGAGGACACCGCGGCAGATTTGGCGGGCGCAGTATTCTCGGTCTCACCGCTCCGATGCGCCGGAGCGTTGGAAAGCTGCGACTTCGTTCCCGGAAACAGCGACCCGAGATCGTCGAAAATATCATCCGCCGAAAGCACCAGGCGCGCCCCTTGTTGAATCAGCCGATTCGAACCCGCGCTCGTCGGCCGATCGATCTGTCCCGGAACCGCGTAAACCGGGCGCCCTTGGTCGATCGCCTGATTCGCCGTGATCAGCGCGCCGCTGTTCAGCCCGGCCTCCACGACGAGCAACCCGCGTCCCCAACCTGCGACGATCCGATTGCGATAGGGGAACGTCTGCCGGTCCGCAGAGCGTTCCATCGGGTATTCGCTCACCACTGCGCCCGACGTTGCGATTCGTTCCGCGAGTCCCTGGTTCTCCGGTGGATAAAGCCGGGAAAGCCCGCTGCCGATCACCGCCACGGTGCGTCCTTTCGCCGCCAGCGCACCCTGGTGCGCCGCTGTGTCGATCCCGCGGGCCAATCCGCTGATCACCGTGTA
Source organism: uncultured Prosthecobacter sp. (assembly GCA_966125105.1). GTDB lineage: Bacteria > Verrucomicrobiota > Verrucomicrobiia > Chthoniobacterales > Chthoniobacteraceae > SXWH01. Next base: position 2,011 of record CBHXZU010000500.1, on the reverse strand, counting down.
GCCCGCATAGGCCAGCTGATAGGAAAGCTTCTTCGCCGACTCAACGCCGTAGTGCGTCACATTGCGCGAGCCCACCACGCCAATCGCCTGCGTGTCCTCCGGCTGCAATTCGCCCCACACGTAGAGCACGATCGGCGGATTCTGAATGTTCCGCAGCGTCTGCGGATACTCCGGCGACTCCCAGTGGATGATCTTCGCGCCAAACGCCTCGATGCGCGCGATTTCGCCCGCGAGGTCCACCTGCGACTCCCAATTCGCAATCGCCTCCGCCGTGTCGGGACCGATTCCACTCACCGCCCTCAGCGCATTGCGTCCAGCCGCGAGAATGCGTTGCGGAGTTTCGAAAACGGCGAGGAGCGCCTGCAATTTCACAGGGCCCAAGCCGGGGACCATGTTGAGGGCAAGGCAGGCTTCGGTTTCAGTCACGGGAGCGCGGAACGTAGAAGGAGGCGGCGAGCGCGACAAGCGGGGAGAGTGGAGATTAACGCCGAATACGTATCCCTGGGAGCGCCGAGCCCCAGCTCGGCACACGCCTGAAAAAGTAGCCTCACTCCTGAAAGTGCTTCTTGCCGAGCTGGGGCTCAGCGCTCCCAGGGGACGCTCGCAAGCGTGTTATCGCACTTTTTCCAAGGCGCCGCTACTTGGTAGGATCCCTTGGAAACTTCACATACGGCAGCCGCGCCGCCTTGTAAGTATACTGATCCGCCCGAATACCCTTCTTCGGCGGGAACAGCGCATTCCCCGATGCCCCGATGATGTCATCCTGGTCCACACCGTCTCCCGAGATCCCCACCGCGCCGATCAATCTCCCATTACGATACAGCGGAAATCCTCCCGGGAAAATCGTGATCCCATTCGGCAGATTCGGGTTCCCCGGGAATGCGCCGGTCGTCGGATTTGTCCCCAGCGACACACTCTCCTGGAATCCGAAATAAGGCCCGAACGGCCGTCCATCGAGTCCCGGCGGGAAAAACCGCTGCGCAAGGAATCCGACCGTCCGCGTGCTCTGCGCGAGTTGGCTGTTGCTGAAAAACAGCGCGGTCCGCGCCTTCTGCGCGCTCACATCCCACGAAAACATCGTCGCCTCCCCAACCCGGAAGATTCCGAGAATCGGCGGCGGTTCGCCCGCTTTATACGGATTCCCCACGACCGTGATGAAAACCTTCGCACTCGTCCCCAGCGGGAGCCGAATGCCCGCGCGGGTTTTGGCCGCGCGACCAGCCGAAGCCGCAATGATCGAGCGCACTTCCGCTTTCGAGAGCCGGCGCTCGCCGCCAATCGTTCCCGGCGTCGGATCATCACGGAGAGGAAAGCGAATCTCGCCGTCCACCCCATTGATCGTCGTCTTTTCGTAAGGGTAGGGCAGGGGAGAGCCGATCGGCTCAAACCCCTCGATCGCATTACCCGTGCCGCCGAGATCCTCCACATCTCCCACCCCCGGCCAATCCTCCGGACGCGGCGTCACATACGCGAGCCGCACCCCCGCCACGAAGACGAGACTTCCGAGAATATCGAGATCCGGCCGATAATTCGTCTGCGCCGCCAGCGCCACTTCCTCATCCGTGTCGCGCCCAAATTTGAACCCCGGCGTCGAGTCCTTTTGCGTGCGGCGCTCGATGATCGCCGCCGCCGCCGCGAGATCAGTGGGGCTCGTGTCGCCCGTCACGCCGACACCGCCAACCAATTCGCCGTTCTTGTAAAGCGGCACGCCTCCCGGGCTGTCCTGCAAGCCAGTGAAGAGCACACCCGGCGCGCGAACGCCCGGCGACTGATCTGCCGGCACCGCCGCCGCGCCGTTGAACCCCGGCGGGACCTTCTTGATCCGATTGACGTCGCTGTAAAACAGGTTCGAAAAGCCGACTCCCACGAGCGGCCCAGGCGGCGTGTTCTTCACTCCCGGAGGGAAGTGCTGCTGAATGATCCACCCCGCCGTGCGCGTGCTGAACGCATTCTGGTTGCTGCTCAGAAAAGCATCCGTCCCCCCGCGTCCGATAGCCCCCGCGAGGTTTAC
>CBHXZU010000499.1:0-5111 GCA_966125105.1 uncultured Prosthecobacter sp. | reverse complement strand
GAGGTCAGCTCCGTCGCGATCTTCTTCGCGCCCTCATACGCCGGCGTGCCGGGCTTGATGCGCGCGGAGCCAAAGATCGTGACGCGATAGTTTTGCCGGGTGGTCCGGCGAATCCGGGTGAGGTCGTTCACGACTCCCCAGAGCCCGCTGACCGCGCGTTCCAGGAGCGCGACGGTCGCGTCTTCATCGGAGAGCTTGACGATGTCCGTTTGGCCGAAAACTTGATCTTGTTTGTTCACGTGGAGTGGGTCGGGTGAAGGTTGAAGTGACACAGGAAACCGTTGCGGTTAGAGCTCGATGGACTCGCCCATGGCCGGCGACACGGACGGCAGGCGGAACTTTTGTTGGATCGCTTTCGCCAGTGCGGCGCGTTGCTCGTCCTCGCCGTGGGTCAGGATCACCCGCGGCTTGCTCGGCGCGATGAAGCTGAACCAGTTGAGCAGATCGGTTTGTCCCGCGTGCGCGCTGAATCCGCCCAGGGTATGGATCTTCGCTTTTACGGCGATGGGTTCGCCGAAGATCTTCACTTCTTTTTTGCCATCGACGAGCAGGCGGCCAAGCGAGCCGTGGCCTTGATATCCGACGATGAGCACATGCGTGCTCGGTTTCCAAAGATTGGCTTTCAGATGGTGCACGATGCGGCCCGCGTTGCACATGCCGGCCCCGGCCAGCACGACGCACGTGCCCGTGACATCGTTGATCGTCCGCGACTCGTCCGCCGTTGCCGTGGTCTTCAACGTCTTCAGGTCCGCGCGCAGGGGCCCGTCGCTGATGAACTTCGTCATCTGCTCGTCGAAGATATCCTTGTGCTTCACATAGATGTTCGTCGCCTCGATTGCCATTGGGCTGTCGAGGTAGATGGGGAACGGCTTCACCTTCCCCGTCCGAAACATCCACGCGAGCAAGAGCAGGATTAGCTGAGCGCGGCCCACCGCAAAAGTGGGCACGAGAATCTTGCCGCCGGTCTTTACCGCTTCCTGCACAATGCGGACGAATTCGTTCACTGTTTCCTTGAAGTCGCGATGATCGCGCGCGCCATAGGTCGCCTCGAGAAATACCAGGTCCGCTTCCTTGAACGGCTCGTACTCGCGAAGCATCAGCGCGCTGCGCGGCCCCAGATCCCCCGAGAAGACGACTCGCTTGGTGCAGCCGTCTTCTTTGACGAGGAGTTGGATGCTCGCCGAACCCAGCATGTGCCCGGATTCCGACCAAATCGCTTGAATGCCGGGCGCGACGTCGAACGGTTTTTGATAGGGAACGGGGCGCAGTTGGGAGATGATGGCTTCCGCATCCTCGGGCGTGTAGAGCGGCTCCTGCAGCGGTTCGTCCGCGCGCATGCGCTTGCGGTTCTTGCGCTCGTTGTCCGCCACTTGGAGGCGCGCGGAATCCCGCAGGATGAGGCCCGTCATGTCGAGCGTCGCTCGCGTGCCATAAACCGGGCCGGTGTAGCCCATTTTCGCGAGCAACGGCAGGCGTCCCGTGTGGTCGAGATGCCCGTGCGTGAGGAGAACCGCGTGACACTTCCGATTCGGCGCGAGCGGCGGGCGGTTTAGCGCTTCCGACTTCTTGCCGCCTTGAAAAAGTCCGCAATCCACGAGGATCCGGGCGTCCTTTGTCTGGACGCTGTAGCAAGAGCCAGTGACTTCGCCGCCCGCGGCGCCGATTGGAGTGATTTTCATAAAGGGGATTGCGGTCGCAAAACTCCGCGCCGCATCACTCGCAAAAGCAACTTCTTCGGCCCGCCTCGGACAATCGGACTTTGGTCTTATCCTCAGAACGTCGCGCCGGAATGCCGCTTGTCGCGTCATCCTCGAGAAGAGCGGCCGCGAAGCAGGGTCATCGCAGCGCATCGGACGCAAGGCGTCTCAGCCGAAAGCGGAGCGCCACCCCCGGACTTGTCCCGCTAAACGATCATTCTTCCAAATGCCGCGGAGACTGGCGGCGCAACGCTTTGAGATAGCGGATCAAATCGTCCAAGTCGCGACCGCTAATTCGGTTTCGATGGAAGGACGGCATAGCTCCCAGCCCAACACGAACCTGGGTTTTCATCAGGAACTCCGGCAGCGGTTTGTCGTTGATCGATGGACCGAGGCCCGCCTCCCCGCCGGGATGGCACTTGTGGCAGTTTTGCATGAAGACGATTCGTCCATGCTCCACCCGCGAATCGCCCGTCGGCGCCCCGCCCGTGAACGGCTCGCCGCGCCGCGCGGAACACGCGCTGAGCACGCCGAGTCCGCAGACGATCATGATTCGAGCGAACAAAATCGGCTTCATTCGTCGGCCCTCGTGATCTTCCACAGAACGCCGGTGTGCTGCTTCGGATGCGCGCCCTTCCGGTCCATGAGCAGCACGCCAAAATCGACAACGTAGAGCGCGCGCCCACTTGGATCAAACCGCGCGGCCACCGGACGCTCGAGTCCGCCCCGACGCAGCGCGGATGCCGGCGCATTGATGCGTCCGCGATTTACGGCAAACTCTTCGATCGCGCCGTTCCTGACATCGACCCGTGCCACCTTGAAGCCCACCGCGTTGATGACTTTCCCGGTGCCCGGTGCTTGATCACCGAAGATCGCAACGAAGGCGTTGCCACGATAACCGAAGGCATTGCTGCGGGAAAAATCGAAGCCGTTTGCTGATGAGTGCACGCCGAAGACCGCGGCTGGTTTCGGCGGTTGATTCGGGTGACGCGCCAACACGAATTGCGGGCGCGCTTTCCCTGGAACCGAAAAGTGATTTTGCGCCACCGGCAGGTCGCCGGAGAAATCCGGCCAACCATGCCAGGCACCCCGCCGCACTTTCCAAAGCAAGTCGCCGGAACCAAAAATCGGCCGGCTGCCGCGGTCATCGTAGCCGTTGTCGGTCGCGTAGAGTTGGTTCTCGGGGGAGAACGCGAGACCGAATGGATTGCGAAAGCCCCATGCGACGAGCTGAGGCGCGCCGCCACCTGGCGCGACGCGCATGATCGCGCCGTTCGCCGGCAACCGGCCCCGAATTACCTGTCCGGGCGAGGACGGCGTGCCATACGGCAGGAAAGCACCCGTGACCACGCGTCCTTTGCCGCGCTCGCGCGTCTCATAGTTTTTGCCAGCGAGCACAACGTCGCGCGCGGGAACGTCGTGAAAATCCGGGAATCGCTTTCGCCAGCCAAACTTCGCGTTGTCTGCGCCAACCACACCCGAGTTCGTGGCCGTGCCCTGACCAAAGTAAATCCCGCCATCGGGCCCAACAACCGGGCCATTCGTGTGATGATCGCCGATGCTCGGCAATCCGCTGACCAGCACCGTTTTCCTGCCACCGCGAGAGATCCGCAGAATGCGACCGCCTTCCAGTTCGCCTCCTTCCGCCACATAAAAGCTGCCGTTCGCATACGCGAGGCCGTTCCATGGGCCATTCCGGCCGCCGCTCGCGACGACTGTCCTTGCGCCGTTGCGGCCAATGCGCAGCAACCGCGGCGTGCTCCAGACCTCTCCATAACAATAGCCCGATTCCGTGACATACACTCCGCCCGCGTTATCGAAAGCGACGCCGGTGGGCATGTTCAGTCCAGTCGCCACGGGCTCAATCTTGTACCCGGGCGCGAGAGCGATGTCGGCCACGTCAATTTTTCGGGGCGGATGAAACGAAGTTTGTCCGCCGCCAGCGGAGGGCCGCATAACGAAGCATCCGTTCAAACCCATCGAGAGCACACTGAGAACCGTGAGGAGGAGCGGGCGTCTGCGGACGCTGCATTGCTCGGTCGGTTCTACCATAGACGGATCCAGTTTGGATTCGCCGCTCCCGCTGCCGGGGGACGCGGGGACACGACTGATCACAGCATCAGGACCTTATCCGGGTGCGCGCAGGGCCCGATTTGCTCCTCAAACTTTTTATGCCCGGGCACACTTCTTCACGGTTTCCAGTGTGCGAGTCGTGATGTCCTTGCCGAACGTTCGCTCGAGCAGGCTCATGAACACCGGTCCCTTGTCGTTCGGCACGTACGCGGAGAAGACCTCGGTCGCGGTCACCTTGAAGACGGATGCCCCGTCGCGCTCCAGGGGGAGAGCGACCGCCTTTTCCGGTGGCTTCCGTAGAAACGTGATCACGGGTTTCGCAGCGGCGGAGAGTTTGAAGGCAGCGAACGGGTCTGCATCGACCAGCTCCTGGAGATACGCAACCGATCGAACGATGGTGCTGAACACCCGACCGAGTTCGGCCTGCATCGCGGCCTCAGCTCGCCGTTCCAAGGCCTTTGCGGAGGTGGAGCGCGCATCGAACACGACGTTTCCGCTCGAGAGGAGCGTGCGGACCTCGGTAAACCCCGCCGTTTCGAAGCAGCGCTTCAATTCCGGCATCTTCGCGTTCATGGGGCTGACTCCCCGCAGCAAGGCCACGTATCGAGGCATGAGATTCGGTACGAAATCGCCAGTTCTTGTGGAGGGAAGTCGAAGCTACGGCAATCCCTTCTCCTCAAAGACAAAAACCCCGCTCTCGCGAGCGGGGTTTTGAAAACTGACTTGAACTTCGGGCTTAGTTCGCCGAGGCGATGGGCTCAACGTTCACGCGGCGGCCACCGCGGTCGAAGACGACCGTGCCGTCCACGAGGGCGAAGATCGTGTAATCGCGGCCGAGGCCGACGTTGCGACCGGCGGTCCACTTCGTGCCGCGCTGGCGGACGATGATGTTGCCGGCGACAACCGATTGGCTGCCAAACTTCTTCACGCCAAGTCGCTTGCTGACGCTATCGCGACCGTTCTTGACGCTTCCTTGACCTTTCTTATGAGCCATTTGAGTAAGTAATTGCGGGTTGTGCCCTGATTTTTAGGCGTTGATTTCGGTGACCTTCACCTGGGTCAGCTTCTGGCGGTGACCCACCGTGCGATGGTAGCCCTTGCGGCGCTTGTAGCGGTAAGCGATCAGCTTCTCGCCCTTGGTCTGGCCAACGATCTCGGCCACCACTTTGGCGCCCTTGAGATCACCGCCGACCTTCACGTTTTCGCCTTCGCCCACGAGGAGCACGTCTTCAAACGTCACCTTGCTGCCAGCATCACCTTCGATCTTCTCGACCGTGAGAACTTCACCTGTGCCTGCGCGGTACTGTTTGCCGCCGGTTTTGAATACTGCGTAAGACATAA
>CBHXZU010000498.1:0-5114 GCA_966125105.1 uncultured Prosthecobacter sp. | reverse complement strand
GGTGAAGCGATTATTCGACATCGTCGTTTCCGGATTGGGTCTCGTGCTGGGATCGCCGATCCTCGCGATCAGCATTATCCTCGTGAAGGTTACCTCCCGCGGTCCTGCTTTTTACCGGCAAACCCGAAGCGGCCGATTCGGGAAACCATTTTCGATGGTCAAGCTTCGCACGATGCGCATTGACGCAGAGAAGGACGGCGCGCAATGGGCGCAGGGCGGGGTCAATGGCAGCCGCGATCCGCGGGTAACGCTCGTGGGTGGAATCCTGCGCCGTTTCCGGATCGATGAGATCCCGCAATTGTGGAACGTGCTGAAGGGGGAGATGAGCTTCGTGGGACCGCGCCCTGAGCGCCCGGAGATGATTGCGAACCTCGCGAAGGACGTGCCCTATTACGAGGAACGCATGATGGTGCAACCCGGGATTACGGGCTGGGCGCAGGTAAACTACCCATACGGCGCAACGGCGCTCGATGCCCGGCGGAAACTGGAATACGACCTGTATTACCTGAAGAACATGGGCCTGTTCCTGGATGTTTTCATCCTGCTGGACACGGTGCGAGCGGTGCTCTTCGGAGGCGGGAAGTCGCGCGCGCGCCGGATGGCCACCGACGCGATGGGAAAGATGGAAGCGCTCAAGGCGAGCGAATCCCAAGCGGGCACGATTTCGCCTCTCGCGGGAAAGGCCTGACTTTTCTCCAAGTCGCGCAATTCCGCTCGGGGAGAAAGACGAGTTGACGGCGAAAGGCTACGTCGATTGCGCGCCGTTGAGGGCGCGCTGGATGATGTCCGTGAGCTTGCCGGATAGATACGGCTTCGGAAGATAGTTCACGCCTTCCTGGATCTTCACGTCACTGTCGAACAACTCACTGCTGTAGCCGCTCGTGTATATCACTTTGAGCGAGGGTTTATCGCCCTGGCAGTGCCGCGCCACGTCGAGGCCGTTTGCGCGCCCAGGCATGACCATGTCGGTAAGCAGAATATCCACGCGGTCGCGGATCTTCGACCACACGGAGATCGCAACGTCGCCACTCTCCGCTTCGATCACATTGTAATTGTAGCTGTGCAAGACCTCCACGACGAGCGATCGCACCGCGGCGTCGTCCTCCACGACGAAGACCGTGTGGTTCCCTTCGTCTGCGGCCGAATTGAATCGCGGAGAAGCGTCGCGCTCGGTTGGACGATCCGTGCTGGGCAGCATGACGGAAAAGGTGCTGCCGCTGCCAAGGCACGTTTCCACTTCGATCCACCCTTCGTGCTGTTTGACGATCCCATAGACCGTCGCCAGTCCCATGCCGGTTCCTTTGTTCAGGCCCTTGGTTGTGAAAAACGGCTCGAAGATTCGGGCGCGCGTCGCTTCGTCCATGCCGGTTCCGCTGTCGATGACGCGCAAGCAGACGAATGACCCCGGGCGCGCATCGACATGGCGCGGAGCGGCGCTTTCCGAAAGCACCACATGTTCGGTGCGAATGGTGATTACGCCGCCTTCCGGCATCGCATCGCGAGCATTCAGCGTGAGATTCATCAGCACCTGCTCCACGCTCGTGGAGTCGGCGAAAATGTTTGGCACTTTCTCGCCGAGTTCCGTTTTCAACGTGAAGCGCTCGCCCAGCAACCGCTTCAGCATCCGCCCAAGCGCGTTGATCGTGTCCTTCAGGTCGATCACTTTCAACCGGACCATGCCGCGACGCGAGAACGTCAGCAGCTTGCGCGTGAGATCCGCAGCGCGCTCGGCGGCGCCATTGATCTGGTGAAGCGAGGCATTTAATTCCGGCGCGAGGTTCTGCCGATCGGCGTGCAGGCTGGCGTGGCCCTGGATGATCGTAAGCAGGTTATTGAAGTCATGCGCAACGCCTGCCGCGAGTTGGCCGATCGCCTCCATCTTCTGCGACTGGCGGAGCTGGGTTTCGAGCGTCAGGCGATCGCTGATATCCTGCGCCATCAAGAGCACGTGCGGTTCGCCACCGAGACTCAACGGCTCGAGGGAAAGGAGCACTTGCCGCAGCTCGCCATTACGCGTGCTGATCGTCGCCTCTGCCTCGTGAACTACCCGACCTTCGCGCGCAGCGGCGAGGAATCGCGTCTCGTAGTCCAGGCAAAGCCGCAGCTCGAGCGGGGTCCGGCCGATTACTTCGTTCCGCGAAAACCCCGTCATCGCCAGGAACGCCGCATTGGCATCCACGAAGCGGTGCGCGCGCAACGTCTGAATGGCCTGCGGCATCGGTGAATTGCGGAAGGCTTGCGAGAAGCGCTCCTCGGAAATGCGCAATTCGCTGTACGCGGCCTCGAGTTCCCTGGTGCGATTGACGACCATATGCTCGAGTTCCTCGAGCCGGAGCTGCGCCTGTCCAGTAACGAGCCACTTCTTCGTCAAAGCGTGACTGAGCTGAAGGACTTCAACATTGTCGAAGGGCTTCTTGAGAAGGACGAGGTTGTCGCTCACCCCGAGTCGCTCGGTCATTTTGTCCCAAGAATAATCGGAGTAGGCCGTGCAAACGACCACCTGCAGCGCGGGCGCAACCTCCCAAAGCCGGGCAATGGTTTCAATTCCATCCCAACCTGGGGGCATCCGAACGTCGACGAACGCCATGGCGTAGGGTCGTCCCTCCGCAATTGCTTGTGTTACTTTTTCGAGGGCCTCGTGCCCTTGATGCGCCGAATCGATGACGAATGTCGCGCGCTGCTGGCGGGCAGAGGCTGCGGCATCGTCGAACAGGATCGCCTCTGCCGCGTCCAAGGCGGAGTTCGCCGATTGGTGCCCGAGCAGGATCTTGCGGAAGTCGTCGTGGATCGCCGGATTGTCGTCCACGACCAGAATTCGGTGATGTTCCGGCTCGTGAGTCATACGGACACCTCCGTGAGCGCGAGTGGAAGCTCGAGTGTGAAAGTTGCGCCTTTGCCAACACCCTCACTCGCCGCCTCCAGTCGCCCTTTCATCTGCTGCGCAGCCAGAGCGGCGCTATGCAGGCCGAAGCCATGCCCGCCTTTGCGCGTCGTAAATCCGTGCGAGAAGATCCGGGTCAAGTTCTCCTCGGGAATGCCGGTGCCATTATCCTGGATGACGATGCACACGGTTGTCTCGGTCTTCTTGATGCGGATGGTGAGCAGTTTGGTTGCGGGGCTCGCGTCATCGAGCGAGTGCTTCGCGTTGCGGATCAGATTCACGAGAATCTGCAGCACCTTGTGGCGCTCCACGCACACCGCCGCGCATTCTTCATAATCGCGAATGACCTCGATGTGGTGACGCTGCAGGCTGCCGGTGGTCATCCGTAACGCATCGTCGACCAGCGCATCCGGGCGCACACTTTCGGTGAACCCGGCAACGCGCGCATAGTTCTGCTGCATCGAGACAATCTCTTTGATGTGCTCGATGTTCTTCGTGAGCAGTTCGAGTTCAATCAGCGCGTCCTGCCGCTCCGTGACGAGATGCTTCGAAAGGTCCACCAAGTAACCGGGGATGAGCCGGCCTTTGGGATCGACCGTCAGGAACTCGCCAATGTTTCCATTCTTGTCCCGCAGCATTTCCGCGGTGCGCTGCAGATTGTTCAAACGGTGCACATTCAGTTTCTCCGCAACGAGTGTCGCGGACACGTTCACGCTGTTCAGCACGTTGCCGACGTTGTGCAGAACCCCGGTCGCGACTTCCGCCATGCCCGCCTGTCTCGAAGCTTCGATCAACTGGCCATGCAGGACTTGCAACTCTTTCTCAGCCCGGGCCCGCTCCGCAATCTCGTGCCGGAGTGCCGAATCACGGCTTTGAATGCGTTCCAGCATGTCATTGAAGAGCTCAGTGAATGCGCCCACTTCGTCTTCAGCGGTCTTTTCCGCGCGCACCGAGTAGTCATTATTGCGAGCGATGGCCCGCACGGTTGTGGCGAGGTTTTTCAGAGGATCGGTGACGAAGTGCGCAAGACGGGTGGATACGAGGAGTCCAACGAACACTGAGAGCGCCAGCACGCCACAGAAAATTGCGAGATACAGATTAATGAGCCGGGAAGCCTGTGTCCCGTAGTCTGAGATCAGGAAAAGACTGCCCAGCCGCTCGCCCTCCAACTCGACTGGTTGAGCGTAAATGAAGTCATTCCCGTGAAACCAGCCGCCCGCCTGCTGTGGTGTCGGTGCATCTGCGATTGCGGCCGCTCCGGGACGATACTCTGCGAACACCTTGCCGTCCGTGAGCGTCAGTCGCGCGCTGGATATGTAAGGTTTCACCGCGAGGCTTCCGAGGATCGCCTCCGCCCGCCCTGCATTGTCAAAATTGATGGCCGCGGTCACGCGGTTCGCGAGCATCGCCGCCACGGAAGCCAGGTCCTCACGATATTCCTTGCGGAAGACGTAAAACTGAATGGCAAACAGCGTGGCGCAGGCCACCAGCAGAGCCACCGCGCAGGTCGTCAAAATGACGAAGCGAAGCTTCGTCCGGATCGGTGTGTGGCGAAGAGTCATCGCCGTGGCGCCGGGTTCGCGAGGGTGAGTGTTTCCGGGTCGATCTCCAAACGGGAGCGTTTCAGATTCGAGACGTCGAACGTAAACTGCGCCGACCCTCCAATCATGGTCAAATAGACGATCCCGCCCCGGTCCATGAAGTTCTCAGATTCGCCAACGGTGAGAATCGGCTCACCGTTGGTCCGGCGGAGGATGTCCCGCAAATGATCCTGCTCAGATCGACTTACGAAAAGCACATGGCAGCCAACGACTTCCTGGACTGCCGCACACCGCTTTACCACCACATCGCGGCCCTTCAGTCTGCGTCCTTGCACGGCCATTTCGAGATAGTCCGTAATTGCATCGCTGCCGTATACGCCGATTACCAATGGAGTATTGGGACCGAGTTTGCTGGCGGGCCAGGTGGTAACTTGCGCAATTCGAGTAATCCGAGCCGCCTTGGATTGCAGCTCGTTCTGCGCGTGCGCGAGCAGCCCCATTCCGCCCCAGCATAAAATGAACAGGAGCAGAAACTTGAGCCGAAGCACCGAAGCTCGCGCGCAAGAAACCATGACGCCGTCAGCTCATCCCCGCGATCAACGGCCTGTCCGCAGCCGTTTGGCCATTCCGCAGGCAGTTGGTATTGAAATGAAGCCCTGGCGTCTGTGGGCGGACTGAAACCATGGGTTAAA
>CBHXZU010000497.1:0-5114 GCA_966125105.1 uncultured Prosthecobacter sp. | reverse complement strand
GCGAGCCTCGCGGATCAAAACCAAACCTCCGGCTCCGGCAGGTCACTCCTCTGGCGAAAGCGAGTAATTATGACCAAATATCAAACTCAACACGGCGACCGTCTCGGCCGCATCAAACAATACGTGATCACCCATGCGATCACTCCGCCCATCGCGCGCGCCACCGCGCTCCTCACCGAGGTAAACAGCCTCCACGAGGACATGCTGGACTACGGCAGCAACCAGGACGGCGGATTCAACACCTACCGCAGCGGCTCCGCGCAACGCATGGCTCTGCGTGCCGATATCGTCGGAATGGTCACCGAAATCTGGGAAATCGCGAAAGGCCTCGACCCCGGTCAGCACCCCGGCATCCGCGACCTGTTCCGCCTAAACGGCGCCCGTCGGACCTATCCGCAGCTGATCAACACCGGCGCGGCGTTCGTGGACCACCTCGCCACGCCCGCGGTGAAGACCCTCTTCACCGACCGCGGTTTCGATCCTGACTTCGACGTCGATCTCACGACGAAGCTCACCGCCCTCGCCGCTGCCACAGGTATCAAATACCAGGGCCGGCAGGCGCAAAAGGCCGGCACCGTCGGCCTCGATGCGTTGTGCCGCCGCGCGACCGTCGTCGTCCGCGAGCTGAGCTCCATCGTGGTGAAGCACCTGCGGAACACCGACCCGCTGCTCATCCCGGTGTGGAAAGCCGCCGCCCGCGTCTACCGCTCCGCCGTCACCACCCCGGAAACCCCATCCGGCGACCCCGGCGCCGGCAGCGGTTCCGGAACTGAAGGCACCACCTCCGGCACCAGCGCCACGACGGTGCCATCCGGCGACTAGCCATCGCGCGATAGTTGGGATGTAAGACCCCGGATGCGGAGAGGCGGAGGAGTAATCCCGCCCACCGCGTCCGGGTTCTTTTTTCCGCTGAGAACCCCCGGACCGCTTCTGTAAGCCGGATTGCGCCAAGGCACGCCGATTTGCCGGCGAAGACGGAGAATACCAGGACGCCCACGAGCGCGCCCACGCGATCGAGATCGCCCAGCGTTTCGCCGGGCGTACCGTGACCACACCTCAGATCGTCCTCTTCGGCATCACCGGCGGACTCATGCCCTGCCCGGCCGCCTTCAGCGTCCTGCTGATCTGTCTTCAGCTAAAGCGGATCGCGCTCGGCTTCACCCTCGTGGACTCCTTCAGCTTCGGTCTCGCCTTGACGATGGTCGCCACCGGCGCCATTGCCGCGTGGAGCGTGCACCACGCGCAAAAGAAGTTCCGCGGCTTCGGCGAAGCCATGCGCCGCGCGCCCTACATCTCCTGCATCGTCCTCGTCCTCATCGCCGCCTACATGGCCTGGCACGGCTGGCAAACTCTGCCGCTAAATCTGGAATATGCTGCGGCGCTCAATCCACCTTCTGCTTCTCGAGCTCCGGGAACCACGGATCCGCGATCACGAGACGGGCAGCGTTTTCCTTCCACCACCCGTTCAAATACTCCCATCGCTCTGCCTCCCCGCGTGGAAGCACCGGCTGCGGAGCCCCGCTGGCTTTTGCCGAGTTGGAAAGGAGGACCAGCACGCGCTTCTCCAGGTTGCCGTGCGGCACTCCGGCCATTCCGCCTTCCTCGGCACCCGCATCCTCACGCGGTTTGAAAACCAATAACGCGCGCGGCACCGCGTCCTTGTTGCCTCGGCGGGCAAGGGTGAGAGCGGCCCATACTCCTGGATCTCCATCGAGCTTCGACAGCTCGCCAAGCGCGCGGGTTCCGGCCTCCGCGTCCTCGAAGCACAGGTAAACCGCACCGGCGACCCGAATGAACGGGTCCTTCGCCCCAAGCAGAACCGTGAGATGCTTCTTCCGATCGCCTCCGCACTTCCATGCAAAATACGATCCCAGGACGTAGCCTTGATCCCGGTCCCGCCAGCTCTCGTTCGGGTTTTGCCACTTGATGAGGTAATCGGCCATGGCGCCTGGATCATGCTTGGGTAGCACCTCGAAAGCTTCGCCCATCGACTTGCCACGCTCGCCTTTCGCCAAGGCTTCGCGCAGTTTCGCCAGCTTCGCTGCATCAGGCACCGTTTCCGGCTTCGGCTCACGCGATGCGCGCGGCTTGGTTTCGTCCGCCTTCGCCCTTCGTTCTCCGATCTCTTGGATCAACTCCTTGAGTTCCTTCTCGTCCCAAGGCGAGTTCTTCGAAGTTAAATTCTTCAAGCGCGTGAAGGCGATATCCCCGGCGCCCTTGGTCAATGTAATCCCAACACGAATCTTCCACTTCTCTGGGTCATTCTTTGCCAGGAGGAGAAGGTCATCCACCAATTCGGAGACCTTGCCATGCTGATTCAATCGGGTCTCGAGTTCCCTGGCCTTCGCCTCATCCGTCTCTCCCCCGAGCCATTTCTTTCCAAAAATGGTTTTGCCGATAACGGCTTTCAAGAGCGCCCCCTCCTGCTCTTCCGGACTGGCTTTCAACAGCGTCGCCGCGAGGTTTCGCAGACGCTGCGCCGCCTCCGATTCCCCTCCCTCCGCGCCAAGCAACACCCGTCCCTGGAAGAGCGGCAGCCCGTAGTCCGAAGGCAGCTTCCGCCACCACAATGGCACTCCACCGCCAGACGTGGTGCTCATGATTCGCGACGGCGCCTCTTTGTAGGCAGTGACAAAATATCGCTCGCCCACGAGCGTGATCGGAAACTGCGGCTCCCAATAATTCACCGCGACGCGCAGGGAAATGGGAGTCCCCACTGCCGCACCCTTCCAGGACTCGATCACCTTGTATTTCGCCACGATCCCGCCTGCTTGCTCACATTCGACAACCGCGATCAGGTCCGCCCCCAGGATCAATTCTTCCGGAAGCAGTGGATCGATGGTGGTTGCGGAGGCCGGCTGGGCAGCCAGCAGAGCCAGGGTAAGGAGAAAAAGAAGAAGGGAACGCGAGGCGGTAAACATAGTCCGGAGGTTTCGCTCGCTGGACGATATCACTTAGGAATGATGAGTAAAGCGGTGCAGTAGAACTCGCTCTGTGCCGCTAAAAGTCTTCCCATCGCACTAGGCAGGACTGCTGCGGAGCTGCATTTCACGCGTAGCTGAGATACTCCGACGTCCCGATCACCTTGTATCCGATGCTCTCGTAGATGCGGTTGGACGTGGGATTGCCCGTGTCGGTGAAGAGCACGCAAAAGCGTTTGCCCCCATCGAGCAAACGCTGGCTCAAAACCGCCATGAGATTTGACGCATACCCTTTTCCGCGCTCGCTCGGCGGAGTGTAAACAGGACCAATCGACATGCCCGCGCGAGTCGGTCGCGTGGTATGCGCGCTGCAGACGACCCTGCCTTCAGTTTCCCAAAGGAAGACAGTCTGTCGCGCGATTCGGTCTTCGATGATGGCGGTGAGCTTTTCCTCAGTGGGAAGTTCATCCGGGATGCACTCCACGTGAAAATCATGGAAGAAACGCTTCACTGTTTTGATGTCGGCGGACCCGGCGACTCGCATGGTGCCGGGCGCGGGGCGAGGAGGAGTGACCTGCGTAAGCTGGAGGATGCGATTGCTCATCAGAACCTTCACAGGCGCGCTGGAGTAGCGCGCGCAAAACTCCCGCACCGCCCCTGCAGGCCCGCTTGCACCCGCGACACTGAGTTCCTGCTTCCGACAATATGCCGCCAACGCAGCCGCCTGCTCGTTGGTCATGTGCGAGAGCATGACATTCTCTCGCCGAGTCTGAATACAAATCGCGGTGGTCGCGCCATCCTCCTCCACCCGCAGCAGCAGCGGAGTGATATCCGGCTTCAAATAAGTCAGGAGCGCTTCGGCCAGTCCGAGAGGCAGCCCGTACTCCGCCTCTCTTTCGTAAAGCAACGCCCCCGCGTGCTGCAAAAACACCGCAGGATCAAAATCGCGGACAACAATCATTCCGGGTCGATTAGCAGGCGCGCGCAACAAGGGAAACCATGACGGGAAGGAACCAAAAACCAATCGAACGACGGAGAACACGGAGTTCACGGAGACGAGCACAGGCCTGAAGCCATCTCCGTGAGCTCCGTGTTCTCTGTGGTTTAAGATTCCGCCGCTATTGCCTCCCGCTCATCGCTCACATCTCAATTCGCAATCCTCCTCCGCCGTGCTCGCCGTGCCCGCCGTGGTTCCTAATCGCGTCCCCGACCGACCGGCTGGACGGTTTTTCCATTGACGGACCGACCGGCTGGACGGTATAAGGCCGAAACTGAGATGGAAAAGGCCCACGCCAATCCTGCTGATTTGCTGCTCGATGCAGCTGAAACAGTCGTGGTGCGCCGGGGCATCGGGAACCTGACCCTCGAAGCCGTGGCCGCGGAAGCCGGCATGAGCAAGGGAGGATTGCTTCACCATTTCCCGTCGAAGGACCGGCTGGTCGAAGCCATGGTCGTCCGCCACGCGCAAGGCTGGCGCGATTGCTACATGACTGGCTACGCGAGCGTGCCGGAAGGACCGGGACGCATGTCGCGCGGGTTGATCAGCCGCAGCCTGGCCGACGCCAAATGCTGGACGGATCAATTGCGAAGGAGCACCTCCGCAGTTTTCGCAGCGCTCGCGCAAAACCCCGCGCTAATCGAGCCCATGCGCGCGGCGTATAGTGATCTGCACGCGCTGATCGCAAAGGATGGCCTTCCCGAAGGCGTCGCCGACGTCGTGCTCGCCGCGATCGACGGCCTCTGGCTGAACTGGGTGCTCGGACTCGCGCAAGTGGACCAGACGCACACGGATCGCTTGCGCCACGGCCTGGAGCGCTTGCTCGCTCCGTGCGTCTCGAATGTGTCCGGCAAAGCGCGGGCTCCGCGCGCGCCGGTCAAATCGGCCAACTCGGCCAGGAAAACGAAGGCATCGCCTTCGGCATCGAAACCCAAGGCACGCTCCAAGCGCTAGCGCCTCGCCGCAGCGAGGGCTGGGCGGCGCAAAATGTGCCCGTCCCCTGTCCTCTTCTGGCGCGCTCAATCGTCTAATCGTCGAACCAAGAAGTTAAACTGTATGAATCGCAGAGGCTGGATCGCATCGTCGTTATTGCTGACCACCGTGGTCGGAACTGGAATCGGCTTGGCCGCTTGGAAGCTGACGGCCCTTCAAAAGGCCGGCGCCGCGGCCGCCAGTCAGCCTGAGCCGACGGAATC
>CBHXZU010000496.1:0-5126 GCA_966125105.1 uncultured Prosthecobacter sp. | reverse complement strand
AAAACCTTTCGAGGACACCCAGTAGCGGAAGTCGGGCTAGCGTGGCGTCTCCCAAGTTCGTGCCGAAATAGCAGCCGGGCGATGGAGTATTAGGCTCGTAGGGCCGACATGGTTATAGTGATGGCCGCCTTCGCGCCCGCACCCCACCGGGGCGACGCATGCAGAAAATGTCGCTCCGCTGGAGCTCTCCGCTTTGCGGCGCGTTTACTATAAACATAACGCTCCTAACGGAGCTGAAACGCCCGAGCGTTCTGGCCCCAAGTGGGTGGGAACATCGGAGGGGGAACATCGGAGGGCGGGACATCGGAGGGCGGGGCACCGGACGGCGGAACACTGGGGGCAGGCAAATCCGGGGAGCCGCATCGGCGGTGAATGGAACGCTCATGCCGCTCTGGCGAGCCGCACTACGGCGCAAGCGTGCTTGCGGAGGCGGTAATCTTTTTCGGAAGCTGAGACCTAAACATATCCTCGCGAACCCCATTCTCCGGTGAAACCCAAGGAACTGGAACAAACGATCCGCAAGCTGCTCGCGAGCAGAGAAGAGGACGCGACCTTGCGCGCGGAGTTTGAAAAACTCGCCCAGACGGAATCGAGTTTTCCCGGCTTCACCTGGCTCTGGGGTCCGAAGCTATACGAGCGCAATCGGGTGCTCTTTGGTCCCTTTATTCTGAGCAATTTCGGCACCTGGATGATGACCGGCCGATACAGCTTTCGCGCGCTGGAGTGGAAGGGAGAAATCGCTGGCGTCCTCGAATCGTGGCTTGAGCAGGCGGATCGCCGCGACGACGTGGCGATCTTTCGGCGGCTTCTCGAGTGGAAGCTCTCGACGGTCGCGGGCTGGCAGCGCGACGGGAAGCGCGTCCGCGCTTTTCTCGACGATCTCCTCAAGCGCCTTCGCGCAGCGAGTTCGCCGGCGGCGCGGCAGATCGTGCTCCAGAAGTTCGACCTTTGGTTCACGCTCGACGAACAGACGGCGCTGGAGCTCTACACGATTGATCCGCAAGCAACAGGGCCGTTCATCCTGCGACGCCTCCCCTCGTCAGCGTGGGGCGGAGATAAGCGCGTGCTTTGGAGCCGACTACTCAAGGCGGCGAGCGAACGCCGCGACGAGGACTTCCGGTGGAAACTATACCGCAAGCAGGCGCCATTGAAGCAGTGGCAGGGCGATGTCCTGGGGCTGTGCCGAACGATCACTGATGCAGGCCAATTGGTGGCTGCGCTGCAACAACACCATCCGGAAGGCTGGGGAGTGAATGTGGCGGACGTTTTCGTGCACCTGCTCGAGGCGCGCGGGCGCGATGTTTTGCCCTACCTGACGGCCCATCTCGGTTCGGTGCGGAAACGCTTCTTCAGCTTCGGACGTGATGGTTTTAGCAAGCTGCGCGAGTTCGCGAGCGGGCGACAGTGGTGGGACTTCTGGGCGGCGTTGATGCGCGTCTCGGCGGATCAAAAGGAGTTTGATGCCAGCATCGCCCGGCTGGTGGCGGACTCCTCGACTGCGGAAGCAGAGATCGTGAGTCGATTGCGACTATTGGCGGGTGTTTCGCGCGAGTGGAACTGGAGGGGACTCGGCCTCGCAACCCTTCATCAGCTTACGGACGCGACGGCAGTCGCGCTATACGCGCGGTTTCCCGAACTGGCACGGGGGCCGTACCGCCAGCACCTTCAACCAGGGATCTGGGGCGCGAAATATAACCGCTTCCTCGAGGCGGTGATCGCCGCGGGCGACGAGGCGATGATCGATTTCCTGGCCAGCCGCTTCATCACCCGGCTTCCGAATCGATGGAATAACGCCGCGGCGCTCGTCGAAGAAGCGGAGCATCTTTCGCGTTATTACGAAGGGTTGAGGAACGACGAATCGGCATTCACCCGGCGGGCGGCAACGGTGCTCGCGCAGGTGCCGGCGTATTCGATTTTCAACTACGACAAACTCATTCGAGAAAACCGGCTCGCGCGCGTGCTATTCGAACGATCGGCAAAAAGTTTCCTCGGCGATGCGCAGAGCATGGCGGACTTGGTCGAGGCGCCGGAGATTCACGTCCAGATGCTGGCCTACCGAGCGCTCGGGCGCGATGATGACCGCGCGAGGGAACGCGCGGCGGCGAACCTGCCAGTGCTCATCGGCACGCTTTTGCGTCCGCTCCATCGCGCAACACGAATCCTGGCTTTCGGCGCTCTCGCCAATGCCGCGAACACCCCAGAGCGAGCGCGGACGATCCTTACCCGCGCGCGAGAGGCCCTCGCTTTGCCAGATGTCCGGTATCCGAAGGAATCGCTGCTCGGCCTGATTGCGCGCCTTCTCCACCGCTGGCCGGAGCTGCGCGGCGCAGGCGAACAGCCCACCGTTTTCGAGCGCGCCGCATGACTTCGCTTTTCATCGATTACGCCACGCCGAGCGTTTTCGAGAGCGGCCGCGAACGCGCGCTCCTCGGTCTCACGGCGAGCGCCCAGCGGCCGGTCCGATTCCACGGGCGCGTGAAATCGGAGCACGTCTTCATGCTGCGGACGGCGCTCCGCGCGCTCGGTGAAGCGATTTGGTCAGACGACACATGGGAATCTGCGGGCGCGATTCTGGACCCGGTGATCACGGTGCATCCCGATCGCGTTTTCTTTGAAGCCTTCAGCCAGGACCAAAGCGCGTGCGTGACGCTCATTGCCAATCCCGCGCTTTTCGAATTGGAAGGCGAGACACAGACCGGCACGACAAACGTCGACTTCACGGCGTGGCTCTGGGCGTCGCTTGGCGAAATGCGATCGAGCCGCGAAACGTGGCTGCGAGTCGGCGCGGAAGGATTTGAAGTGCGGACACGCGGAGCAGGCGGGCGCTTTCAGCAGAAGGTGGCTCTGCCGGATGAATGGGTACGCGGCTTTCTCCAAATCCAGGGCGCGATGGCGATGCCGGGGACGCGCTTGAGTGTTCGGCCGGTCGATCTGCTTTCGGCGATCCGCTTCCTGCGCTACACAAAGGCAAAACTTTCACCGCGAGCGTTGCGTTACGAAATGCAGCCCGGCGAAGACGCCCGCATCGTGCTGGAACCTTGGGAGCACGCCGTGCGGCTCGTCGGCGCGGAGCACAATTATACCGAGCCTCGCGCAATTCGGGTGTGGGGCCGACGCCGGCTCGCGCTGCTGGAACCGCTGCTGCCATTCGCAGAGCGCGTGGATATCTATTTGAAAGGGCGCGGGCTCCCGAGTTTCTACGCGGCCCATTTGCCCGGCGGATTGACCTTCGTCCTTGGGCTCTCCGGCTGGTCTGGGCAGGCGTGGAGCGGGACGGGGAGCTTTGACTTATTGAGCGATCCCGCGCGGGTCGACGAGGCGCTGGCAGATGCAATCCATGCGCGATTGGCAAAAGACTTTGCGGTTTCTCCCAAGGCGCTCGCCGCTTCGCTCGACCGCCCACTCGCCGATGTGTGGTCTGCCTGCGAACGGCTGTGCCGGCTGGGCCGCGCGATTTTCGACGTGGAGACGCGCTGCTTCCGCCATCGCGAGCTGTTCGAGCAGCCGATCAACGAAGCGAAACTTTATCCGCCGGATCGCCGGCGCGAACTCGCCGACGCGATGCTCTGCGAAGGAAACGTGGAGATCGAATCCTGCGAGCCGCAGGAGACGCGCAAGCTCAGAAAGCTGCCTTCGGCCGAAGGCCCGGTGATGCGCGAGATCGTGCATCTCGACTGGCGGGTGAAGGGCGCAGCAGGCGGCACTCGACCGGTGGAGATCGTGGTCAATGAAACCGGGCGCATCATTTTCGGCAGATGCGAATGCGCGTTCTTCCAGGAGCACTTGATGGGGCGCGGCCCGTGCGAGCACATGATCGCGATTTTCCGCGCAAGCGCCGCCCTGCGCCGCGACGTGCCCTCTTCGATGCCGCCGAGTGAAGCTGCGCAAGCGACTGCGGCGGCTCGCAAATCGGCCCGCAGCGAGGCTCGAGATCACGCTGAAGATGAAACGGGAGAAGACGACATTGACGACGATGAAGAGGATCGAGAATCTTCCCGCTAACCAGCCCCGGCGGTTGCCGCTCAGCTATCCATGCCGCGGTGTTTCGCCGCGACGGAGAATTGTCCGACATACTGCGCCACGGTCCCCGACGTTCGCAACGTTGGGGAGCCATGAGTCCAGAGCTTCGCAAGTGACGGACCGCCGGGGTTGGGTGTTTCAATCTTCGGGAGGAATAGCGACATGGCTGTGATCGCCGCGACAAAGGATGACAGACTGCTGGTCCTGGCGCTGGTGTTTTTTGCGATCGTGATCCTGCCGAAGCTCGTCGGTCTCTTCCGTCGGCCGCGGCGCAGTATCGCGCGGCTGCGCGGCGCCGATGACGATGCCAGCGCAGATCTCGTGGCCGAGGTGGTGGACACCTCCGGCGGCCCACTCAAACCCGGACACCTTCGCCGCGCCCTGCGCGATCCTCGCCTGCTGCCGAAGAACAAGGCGAAGGGCCAGCTCCGCGCCATGGCACGGCTGAAGCGCAGGAAAGTCATGAGCAAGGAAGAGTCCGATCGCCTCTTTGCCGGCACGCTACGGACACGCAACCGCGGCCTGCGCGACCTGCTTTCCGACGAGGAACAACTCGCTCGCCGCAATCTGCCGATCTGGCACACCGAAGACGAGCTCGCTGCGGCACTCGGACTCACGCGGAAACAGCTCTGGTTTTTCGCCACGCACCGCGAGCGCGAGCGGCATCCGCACTACGTCACGTTTTCCATTCCAAAACGCCACGGTGGACGGCGTTTGATCATGGCGCCGAAGCGAGGTTTGAAAGCGATACAGCGCGCGGTGCTTTCCCTGCTCGTGAACAAGCTTCCGGTCAGCGAACACGCCCACGCTTTCCGCCGCGGGCACAACGTTCGAAGCGGCGCCGAAGTCCACGTCGGGAAGCGCCACGTGCTTCGTCTCGATCTCAAAGATTTCTTTCCGTCGGTGACGTTCGCCCGGGTTCGCGGGTATTTCATTTCGCTCGGCTACGGCTATCCGGTCGCGGCCACGCTTGCGGTGCTGCTGACAGAATCAGAGCGGCAGCCAGTGGTGGTGGATGGCGAAACCTTCCATGTTCCCGTCGGCGAGCGGCACTGCGTGCAGGGCGCGCCGACCAGTCCCGGGCTTTGCAATGCGATCGTCTTGAA
>CBHXZU010000495.1:0-5127 GCA_966125105.1 uncultured Prosthecobacter sp. | reverse complement strand
AAAGTGTCCGAAGGGTGGAGTGCATTCCGGTAGGTTGCGACGAAAGCTGCCCTAGAATCAGAGAGTTGCAACCGCCATTGAGCCCACCCGAATGGGTGGCTCAGGCCAAAACGCGGGCAGTCGGATTTCCCGCCCGAATGGGCGCCCTCGCTTCTACGTCCAACCGGAGGAGACCGGACGGATGGGTCCCGTTGTACGCGTGGGACTGATGCTCCGCTCCTTGGGCTCTCGCTCAGAGCCGCGCCGGCTCTGCCACTTGCCACTTGCCACGTCGCGCGCCCGCACCGGAGCCATGTCGGCTCTCCTAAGACGCCGCCCGGGAGACGCTGCGCAGCCACCAGTTTACCCACAGCTACTTGCCTGACCGACTTCCTCGCTCGATGAGACAATTCCGCCTCAACTAGCCGTCTGCAAGATATGCCGAATGCCACGAATGGGAATGATGACCCAGTCGGGCCGATTGTTCAGCTCGTAGCTCACTTCGTAGACCGCCTTATCCAGCAAGTACGCTTCCAGCGAAATCTGCAAGTCGTCCGGAGACTTTGGCAAAAAGACCGCGCCTTCGCTCGAGGCGAGGTAACTCTGGAGGAAGATCGCCGAAACGCTGCGGTACCAGATATCGGCCCATCGCTCGAGGAATGGGATATCCTCCGCCCGAGTCGTCGGTTGCCAGAGAGCGCTGTAAGCCGCGTATTGGAACGACCGGAGCATTCCCGCGACGTCGCGGAGGGCAGATCGCTTCAGCCTCCGCTCGCTCAAAGGCCGGGCGGGCTCGCCTTCGAAATCCAGAATGAAGAAATCCTTCCCCGTGTAGAGCACCTGCCCGAGATGAAAATCCCCATGGATGCGGATCTTCGAAACGCCGGTGATGCGACTGAGGAGCCGTTGCTGCAGGGAGAGAATTCTCTTCTGCGCATTGAGAACTTCTTTCGCCTCGTCGTGATAGGTAGCCGGCAGGTGCGGCAACCGTTTAGCCAGAAGTTCACACGTCCGGCGAACCATCGCCCGCATGTTCTGAAAGACGGAACGCTGGCCCATTGTGTTCGTGGGCTCCGGCGCAAAACGCGGATCATCGTTGCTCGAAGCGAGCGCGCGGTGCAGTTCCGCCGCGCGTTGACCGAGAAGCTTTGCGCGTTCGGGATACACACCGCCAATGAGCGCCTCGAGAACGGCGGCCGACGGCGCGACGGCACCTTGCAGTTCCGCTTTGTCGGCGAGCACGCGCTCGTAGAAACGACCGACGGCGTCGAGTGTCATCGCCCACGCATCCCCCTGGTTGGGGACGGCGCTTTGCAGAAGCGCGACCACGACGGGCTCCTTTCCCGAGCGGCGGTACTCCAGCGCCCCGAAATAAGCAGGCACATTGGCGTAGCCGGCTCGCTCCGTCAGAAACCGCGTCACCTCGACATCGGGATTCACCCCGTCTTCCAGTTTTCGGTAAAGTTTCAGGAACGATTGCGCGCCGAAGAGCATCGACGTGTTGCTCTGCTCAACGCCCAGGACCTGCGATGGAAGGACGGTGCCGTCCAACGTTTGCGCCGAACCAGCAGAGCCACCCAATGCGCCAGATCTTCCATTGAAGCTCTGTCCTTGGGCGATCGTTCGGAAAAGGGACTCACGGAAGCGAACATCGGAAGTAGCATCCAGAAGGACGGTTTCCTCGCCCCCCTCAAAGCGCGCGATAACCGCTTGAGGCGCGGATTGCGCAAGGTCGCGGGCCAGGTCCCCGCGCACAATTTGCACTGGCAGCGTGTAAACTTCCGGCGCTCCATCGCGGTAAGTCACTTCGATAAACCAGATTCTCGCGGCTTCGGAATCGCTCCCCACTGGCACATCCTCGAGCACACGCATGCCGACGATGCTGCGCGCCTTCGAAGCAAACCAACGCCGGCGCTGCACGTAACCGGGCAGGACCTGGCGCTCGAGCAAACTCCTGTGCGCATTCGCGAGCAGGGTCGGCAACTTCGACTCGAGCTGCAGAATGGGCACGTCACGATCGCCCGGGTGAGTCACCGGGCTCGCCTGGGCAGCGACTACAAACCAGTAATGCGAGTGCGGACCCAGCGTGAGCACGTAAGGCGTTTCCTTGATGGGCGGGAAGTAGTTCTGCCCGAAAGTCTCCATCAGAACGCTACCGGCAAACCGCGACAGATCGAGTTCCACAACTTGAGAAAAACGCGAAAGATTCACAACGACGAGGACAGTCACGTCTTCGTGCTTCCGCAGGAAGGCGAGGACCTTGTTGTTCTCGGGAAATAGGAATTCCAGCGTGCCGCGGGAGAACGCCTTGAAGTTCTTCCGCATCGCAATAACGCGGCGCATCCACCACAGCAGAGAGGACAAGTTCTTCTGCTGATTCTCCACATTGATCGCCTCATAGTTGTATTCGGGATCAATGATGAGCGGCAGGAAGAGTTGCTGAGGATTCGCACGCGAGAAACCGGCGTTTCGGTCAGAGCTCCACTGCATGGGCGTGCGCACGCCGTTGCGATCGCCGAGGTAGATGTTGTCTCCCATCCCGATCTCATCGCCGTAGTAGACGACGGGGGTGCCGGGCAGGGAAAAAAGGAGGATATTCAGCAACTCGATGCGCCGCCGGTTATTCGCAAGGAGTGGCGCGAGACGGCGTCGAATCCCGAGATTGATCCGCGCTCGGGGATCAGTCGCGTAAACGCGCCACATGTAGTCGCGCTCCTCATCGGTCACCATCTCGAGCGTGAGTTCATCGTGGTTCCGCAGGAACATTGCCCACTGGCAATTATCGGGAATTGAGGGAGTCTGATCGAGGATGTCGATGATCGGGAAACGATCCTCCATCTGCAACGACATGAACATCCGCGGCATGAGGGGAAAGTGGAAGTTCATGTGCGACTCGTCGCCGCTCCCAAAATATGCAACTGCGTCTTCCGGCCACTGGTTCGCTTCCGCCAGGAGCATGCGACCGTGGTATTTCGCATCAATGTGCGCGCGCAGCTTCTTCAGGTAGGCGTGCGTTTCGGGGAGATTCTCGCAATTGGTGCCCTCGCGTTCGTAAAGATACGGCACTGCATCGAGGCGCAATCCATCCACACCCATATCGAGCCAGTACTCCAGCACTTCGATCACAGCCTCGTGCACCGCCAGGTTGTCGAAGTTGAGGTCTGGCTGATGGGAATAGAAGCGGTGCCAGTAGTAAGCCTTCGCCACGGGATCCCACGCCCAGTTCGAAGTCTCGAAATCTTTGAAAATGATCCGCGTGTCTGTGTACTTGTCCGGCGTGTCGCTCCACACGTACATCTCGCGCTCCGGCGAACCCGGCGCCGCGCGGCGCGATTTTTGGAACCATGGGTTTTGGTCCGAGGAGTGGTTGATCACCAACTCGGTGATCACTTTCAGACCACGCTCATGCGCTGCGGCGAGAAAGGCCTGAAAGTCCTGCAGCGTTCCGTAATTGGGATTAACATCGAAATAATCGGCGATATCGTAGCCGTCATCCCGGAGCGGCGACGGATAGAAAGGTAAGAGCCAAATCGCAGTGATGCCGAGTTCCTGGAGGTAATCGAGCTTCTCCATGAGCCCCCGAAAGTCTCCGATGCCATCGCCATTGCTGTCGGCGAAGGTTTTCACATGCAGCTGATAGATGATTGCGTCCTTGAACCAAAGCGGATCGACCGAGGCGGTGTTATCCGGAGCTGCGTCAAACATGGCGTAAGTGGTTGGGGCGCACCGTTGCGCCCGTAGCAGTAAATCGCGCGACCCACAAAGTTGGGCGCGCGAAAATCACCGACTCGCTCACCGAAGCCTGGACCCAGCCTGGCGCGGCGACCGGCACAATCCGCCTTCAAAGCTGTTTTGACTCACAAACAACGCGATCCACTC
Source organism: uncultured Prosthecobacter sp. (assembly GCA_966125105.1). Classification (GTDB taxonomy): domain Bacteria; phylum Verrucomicrobiota; class Verrucomicrobiia; order Chthoniobacterales; family Chthoniobacteraceae; genus SXWH01. Next base: position 1,269 of record CBHXZU010000495.1, on the reverse strand, counting down.
ACCACCGACAAATGCCACGACGCCGCATGCCACGGGAGTGATGCAGCACTCCGCCGAGGAAAACCGAGCGTTCAGCCGGAAAACCGTGCTTCCCCATTTCAATCCCTGGCGGCCTTCACGCGGCACGCGCCGCGTCACGGCAGCTGATCACAGGCGTTCCTGCCGGAATCGGCAGTAGCCCAGATCGAGCATGACTTTCCCCTGGGAAACTTTTCGCAGTTTCCGCGGGATGAAATAGACGCGCTCCGGCCCTTCGGCACGACATTCCACGACGCCCGCTGATCGCATGGCTGCCAGGTGGCGTGACATCCGGTACTGCGCGCAACGATGCTTCTTTTGCAGTTCCCGCACCGTCATTTCATCGCCGAGAAGTGACTTCACGATCTTCAAACGAATCGGAAGGCTCAACGTTTTCAGAACACGAAAGCTCGCGATCGGCTCTCCTCCGTTCTTTGACGGGACGCTGACGGTTGACGGTGACGAGTTTGTCTTTAGACGCATAGGGACATTCGATTAAGCGCCTAAAGTTTCGAAAAAGTTCAGCGGGAACATTTCACCATCGTCCGTGAGCCAATTCCGGAACTGGAGAAATCCGCTTTCCCGCTGTCAGCGGCTGGATTCCTTCTCGCGGTCCGCTCGAGAAGAAGTCACGTCGTTGCGGCCGCGGCATCAAGTGGAGGCTTTGGCGAAGGTGCGCAAAATCTCATATAAAATACGCCCGATCACATTCCTCTTTTCGCCGGGCGTGGCATTCTCCCCCATACCTACCAAGTTCTCCTGAACAGCTCTTCTACCACTACCTCGCTTAACTTTTAGCCAAATTTCTCATTCTCGGAAGACGGACCGGCGGACGAAAGGGACGGACGCCGGTTTAGGAGAGAGGCCGCCCGGTCGACGGACCCGGGCGGCCTCAACTTTTTTCAGAGTTACTCTCCGCTGCCGACCAGATCATGAGCAGTTCACCAAGATTGCAACTCCCGACGTAGCAGCACTGAGGGCAGAGCGGGCGGCGGGAAGGACTGAACAAGACGCTTGCCATTCATGAACTTTCAGTATTTCCTGAAACTTGATGAACAAAGATGCCGAACGCAAGGCCCTCCAGGAAGCGCGCGATGAGTTCGTGACGCAGTGGGGAGCGATGGGAAGCGCTTGGGGCATCAATCGCACGATGGCGCAGATTCACGCGCTGCTGATCACCAGCGAACAACCGCTCTCCACGGACGAAATCATGGCGGAACTCAAGATCAGTCGCGGGAATGCGCACGGCAA
>CBHXZU010000494.1:0-5129 GCA_966125105.1 uncultured Prosthecobacter sp. | reverse complement strand
TCCTAATCCTCAGCGACACAAATGGCGCAACCACCCGCGAGGTAAACCCGCCCCGCGATTAGAGTATTACCTCCCCCGTTTACCTGTGCGCAGTAACGAACGTGAGTAACGCATCTCGGAGGGGCGCACACCAGGACGCCCTCTGCGCGAAGCGCGGTTATCGTGATGGCGCGTCTACCGACGTGCGCAAAGCTAGGGGAACCTCTTCGGAGATTCAGGGTGTCCTGGTGTTCGCCCCTCCGAGAACGCCTCCTGACGCTCAAGCCCTTGCCCCCTGCAGAGGCTCAGCAGAAGGTTCCGAACGCGATCGTCTCCAAGACGCTGGGAAATAAATACCTGCAACACGCGAAGGCTTGCCGGAGTCCATCCGCGCCACGCATAACGATTTAGCGCGGCGCCACATGCAGGCCGAAGTATTCTACATCTACCATCGCGGCGAACAACGCGGCCCCTACACGATGAAGCAGGTGAATCACCTGTATCGGTCTTCGTTCATCGATGACGAAACCCTCTATTGGCGCGAGGGAATGGAGCAGTGGCAGCCGGTCACGGAGATCGTGCAGCGGCGCAAGCGGCGGAAACGGCTTGCGCTCTGGGGTGTGCTCGCCGGGATCCTCGCGCTCATCGGTCTTTTGATATGGGGCTTCGGGGACGTGACGGTCAGCGCCTGGCGCGAAATGACCAGCGGCGAATATAACCAGGAGTCCGCGTGGTGGCGGGCACGTGGCCTTGTGCGCGCCCAACTCGCGGACGGTGAACACGTGCAATTCGAGCCGATCGACAGCGCCGTCGTGAAGCTTCATGGAAATCACGAGGCCACCGTGGTGCTCTCCGGTTACATCAACGGCAACAACTTGGAGAACTCCCGACGTGCCTGGCGCGTGCGCATGCGGTATGATCCTCTGCGCGCCGAGTGGGAGCCTGTCGGCGAAACGCCATGAGAAAGCTTTTCCTCATCCTTTCCTCCTTTGGAGCGCTCCTGGCTGGCTGCGACCGCAGCGCGAAACCGGCGGCCCCGCCAAAGATCGAAAGCGTAAACGACATCCCGTTGCCAAAAAACGTTGGCCCGCCGGTGCAAGCGAACCTCTACGACCAGGGATACAAAACGGGTGACCTCGACGGAGAAGTCGCTGCCAAATACCTGAAGACGAGCGCCCCCAAACATAAGCCCATCGTTCCGACTGACGAGGAACTCGACGTCCTGGCACTCAAAGCAGCTGGAACCAACGCACAGCGCGGTGAAAAATGGCAACGCGGCTACGCAGCCGGATACAAGGAAGGCTTCGTCCGCATCGCGGAAGGGAAGCGGTGAGTTGAGGAGGCAATGACGCTCAAACGCTCGGCATAAGCAAGTTGCGCGGATGGGACGACGCCCAAACTGCCCCGAAAGGACATTTTTGATAATCTCGCGCAGATCGCCCTCCGTCATGCGCAGATCGCCCTCCATCATGCGCAGATCGCCCTCCTTCATGCGCAGATCGCCCGCCATTTTCCTCGCACCATCCGGCGAAATATTTAGATCGCTCGGCACTTAATGCGCCCTCAGCGCACGCCCGGTCGCCTCAGAGAACCTGTCCCTATGCCGCGAGTTCCCGGCTGAACCGGTCGACCGCCTTCTTGGATAACTTCTGCTTCAGTTTCAGGACCGGCTCAAAGAGATCGCCGTGCTTTTCCACCCGCTTGATCACATCCTCCGCGACGAACGTTAACCGGTCCGGGTTCTTCTGCCGCCATGCGGCTTCCACTTCCTCCCACGTTACCGGCGTGGACACACTCGGCCGATCCTTCGCGCGCAGAGAATAGACACAGACCGTCGTCTTGTGCTCGTCGTTCTGACTCCAATCGATCAGCACCTTTCCCTTCCGCAGCGCCTTCTGCATTTTCGACACCACGAGCTCCGGATGCGCCCGCTCGAGACGCTCGGCTAGCCGGTGCGCAAAATCCTTCGTCACGTCGTAGGTCGTCGAGGTGTTGAGCGGAACGAAAACTTGCAGCCCCTTCGAACCGGAAGTCTTCGCAAAACATTGAAGCCCCATCTCGTCGAAGATCTCGCGCAGCCACATTCCCACGACGCAACACTGCACGATGTTCGCCGGTTCACCCGGATCCAGGTCGAAGGCCATCATCGTCGGTTTTTCGATTGCGGGCGCGCGGTGAAGAAAGGTGTGCAGTTCGAGATCCGCGAGATTCGCCGCCCAGACCAGAGCGGGAAGATCGTTCATCACGCAATAATCGATGTGGCCCGCCTCGCGATTCGACGGCACCTTTGTGGTCTTCATCCACGTCGGTCGATGTGACGGGCACTGCTTCTCGTAGAAAAAGAATCCCTCCACGCCATCAGGGTAGCGCTTCAGCGTAATCGGCCGGTTCTTCAAATGCGGCAGCAGTACCGGCGCCACCTTGATATAGTAGTCGATCACCTGCGCCTTCGTGAATCCCGCTTTCGGATAGAGAACCTTCTGCAGGTTCGAAACCGTCAGCACCCGGCCATCCACCTCGAGTTCTGTCTTTGGTCCCGACATGGTTTTATGATTTCACAGGTCGCTCGCGAATGACCTCGCGCGCGCGTTTGTCTTCACGGACGCCGAGGAAGACGGGATGCCGCAACTTCCCGTCGCGCGTCCACTCGGTGAACTTCACCTGACAAACGATCTCAGGCTCCACCCACTTGCAGCGCCGCATCTCCGCCGGAGTGATGTTCTGCGACCACTTGCCAGCTGTTTTTTCCGGAAGGTTGGCGAATGGACACGTGTCTCTTCGCAAAGATTCCATCCGCTGGGAGAGGCTCCGCAGCAGGGCTTCGTCGAACCCGGTTCCCACCTTTCCCGCGAAGCGCAGGGAGTCGTTTTCGTAATAGCCGACGAGCAATGCGCCGAAATGCTTTCGAGCACCTTCGGGCGGTGTGAACCCGCCGATGAGAAACTCTTGTTGGCCCAGGCACTTCAACTTGATCCAACAGCGGCTGCGGATCCCCGGCTCATAAACGGAATCGTTCCGCTTGCCGATGACTCCCTCCAATCCGCGCCGGCATACTTCTTCCAAGAGACGCTTGGGATTACCGCCAATTTCCGAAGAAAAGCGCAGCGGTTCCTCCGCATTGCGCATGACCTCCTCCAACGCAGCCCGACGCTCGTGCAACGGCCGGCGCTGCAGTTCCTCCCCGTTCCGCTGCAAAAGATCGAATGCGTAAAACGCGATCGGCGCGGCTTTCGTCCCGTGGCCTTGGAGCAACTCGAATGAAGAACGCCCTGTATCATCGAGAGCCACGATCTCGCCATCGAGCTCAAGCTGCTCATCAGGCAATTCCGCAATCGCTTCCACGATCTCCGGGAAGCGCCCCCTGAAATCCTTGGCGTTGAGCGAGAACAACTCGACCGAGTTCCCATTCTTCAACGCAAGCGCTCGGAACCCATCAAACTTCAACTCGTAGCTCCAGTCCCCTTCCGTCGGCGGCTCTTCGCGCAGCGTTGCCTTCATCGCAGGGATGAAGTGAAGACGTGGCGTTGCGCGCTTGGCCGTCGGCGCTTTGATCACTTTGCGCTTCGGCGGCTTCACCGCTCGCCCCTTTCCGCTTTTCCTTCGGCGATCTGCTTCATCGAGCGTCCCGTTAGCGCCGATTCATCGTCCTTCTTCTTCGTAACGGGTCGTCCGTCCTCACCGCTGTTCAGCAAGAGCCACTGCTCCTTTCCGCCGCCGCCACGCATGCGCAACAAGGTCCACTCTCCTTCGAGCTTTTTGCCGTGAAGACGAAAGTGAAGCTTCCCCGCAGCGAGATCCTTTATTGGATTCTCCCCCATCGGCTCAAACGTCCCCGTGTCCCAAACCATCACCGTCCCGCCGCCATATTGGCCCTCCGGGATCGTTCCCTCAAAGCGCGCGTATTCCAGCGGATGGTCTTCCACCTGCACCGCAAGGTGCTTCTCCCCTTTCTTGAACGGAATGCCTTTCGGCACCGCCCAGGACTTGAGAGTTCCGCCGAGCTCGAGCCGGAAGTCGTAGTGCAGCCGGCTCGCGTCGTGTTTCTGGATCACGAAACGGTCACCGCTAGAGTTCCCTTTCCGCCCTCGGCCGGAAGGCTCTTTCGTCCGGCGAAAATCCCGTTTTCGAGTGTAGACGGTGAGCGACATGGATCAGGCAGCTTTGCGATGAGATGTCCGCGCAGGCCGCTTCGATCCTTTCGCAGCCGCTTTGCCCTTCTTGTTTCCGGTTTTTGAATGACTGGCCGCCGCGCGCTTTGAGCCCGATCGCTCCAAGCTCTGCTGCAAGACGGAGACCAGGTCGATCACATTGGTCGGCTTCACCTTCTTTGCTTTCACTTCGGGAAGCTTTCCGCCCTTCTCCACTTTCTCCTCGATGACCTTCTCTAGAGCTTCGCGATATTCGTCGCGGAAAGCTTCGGGATCCCACTTGTCGGACATTGAGTTCACCAGCGCTTCGGCCATTTGGAGTTCCTTCTTCCCAATGCTCTTTGTCGACGGAACCTTGAACTCGCTGACGTCTCTCAACTCGTCGGCGAAGTGCATCAACTCGAGCATGAGTCCGTCGCCTTGCGGCTTCACCGCGGCGAGATGCTGGCGGGTTTTGATGACGACCTTTGCGATCGCGATCTTCCCAGTATCTTTGAGCGCCTCTCGAAGGAGCACGTATGCTTTGTCCCCGCCCTTCTGCGGCTCCATGTAGTAGGGCTTGTGGAAGAAGACGGGATTCACCTCCTCGAGATCGACGAAGCGCTCGATGTCGACCGTCTGCGTGGCCTCGATATCGACGCGCTGGAAATCTTCGTCTTTCAGGACGACGAACTTTCCCTTCTCGTACTCGTAGCCTTTGACGATATCGTCCCAAGGCACCTCCTTGCCATCTGCCTCCGCCACTCGCTTGTAGTTGACCGGGCTGAGGTCCTTTGCGCGAAGCAAACGGAACTTCACTGTCTCGGAACGAGTGGCCGGGTAGAGGGCAATCGGGATATTAACGAGTCCGAAGCTGATCGCGCCTTTCCAGATCGCTCTCATGCCCCAAATCCTACGTGCAACCGCGCAGCAGGAACAGGATCAGGAGGATCGGCACAGGAATGCCGATAAGCCAAAGAAAGACCCATCCAGCGGCGCCCTTCTCTTTTTCGTTTTTCACAG